>JAJYWW010000123.1 GCA_021791295.1 bacterium
CTGCAAAAAAATTTCTTCTACTATGGCTTCCTTAATTTACGGCCTGAAAAATTATAAAAAAGGCATAAACGTTTGCGGCGTTATCTTAAATAATATATCTTCCGAAAGGCACTATGAAATAATCCGCGATGAAATCAAAGAAAATGTAGGCGGAGTAGAAGTTTTCGGCTATATTAAAAATGACGAAAATATTTTTTCGATTAAAGAACGGCATCTTGGACTTATAGTTCCGGAAGGCGGATATAAAACTGCAGAGAGCTGTAAAAACGCCGGCGGATTTTGCGGCGAAAACGAAAAAGAAATAAAAGGGTTTGAAAAAACCGTTATGAAGATAAAAGAAACGGTATTTAAAAACGTAGATTTTAAATTTATGGTAAATATACTGGAAAAAAATTCTAAAGATTTTATCGGATTAATTAAAAAACAGGCGGACAAAAGCTATGCTCGCAATAATAAAAAATTTAATAAAAACGCTTCAAAAATAAAAATAGCCGTTGCTTTAGACGAGGCTTTCTTTTTTTATTATAATTTTAATTTTGAAATACTAAAAAGTTTCGGAGCGGAAATCGTTTTTTTCAGCCCGTTAAAGGACAGGTTTCTGCCTTCCGGAATAAAAGCGGTTTACATAGGCGGCGGATATCCCGAAATTTATGCCGCCGCTTTGGAAGGCAATCGTTCCATAAAAAAAGAAATTTATGAATTCCATAAAAATAATGGTATAATATATGGCGAGTGCGGCGGACTTATGTATCTGTGCGAAAAAATTTCCTATAAGGGAGAAAGTTACGGCGCATGCGGAATTTTCCCTTTTGAAGCATCTATGGACAAAGGGGGTTTGTCGCTGGGTTACAGGACTGTCAGACTGACGGAAAATACGTTTCTTGGAGAAGCGGGTTTAACTATTAACGGGCATGAATTTCATTATTCAAAACTTCTGCCCTCTGCGCCTGCTTCAACCGGCGCGCCGCCTGTTCATGCGCCGGCGGGTTCGGCTGATTTAAAGACGGCGTCTTCCGAAACGGCGGTAAAAACCGTTGCGGAATACGAAAGTTTAAGCGCTCCGGGTATATGGAAACGGGAAGGATATAACGTTTTAAATACTATAGGCAGTTACGTGCATCTGTCTTTTTATTCAAACAGGCTTGCGGCGGAAAATATCGTAAAATCGGCTAAAAATTTATAATAACAAAAATACAAAAACAAAAAATAAAAAAATAAAAAGGAAAATAAAAAAATGACCGAAAAAGAATATGCGTTAAAAAACGGCGGTACGAATGTTTACTCCGAAGGAATGAGGTTTGTCGCCTCTAAAGAAAATATAGAACCGGAAAATCTTAAAAAAAATATTATTAACGGCAAAGCGGTTATTTTACATAACAAAAACAAGAATAAATTCGTCGGAATAGGAAAAGGCTTGACGACTAAAATAAATGCAAGCATAGGAACTTCCACCAACCATATAAATATAGAAGAAGAGGTTGCAAAAGCCGTCATAGCCGAAAAATCCGGAGCCGATACTTTAATGGAGCTCAGCGTAGGCGGCGATTTAGACTTAATAAGAAAGGAAGTCCTGGCGAATACTTCCCTTCCGGTAGGAACCGTTCCGCTTTATCAGGCTTTCAGAGAGGCGATAGACGTTTATAAAAATCCGATAAAAATGCCCGAAGAATTAGTTTTCGACGTAATAGAAAAGCAGTGCGCCGACGGAATTTCGTTTATGGCTATTCACTCCGGTTTAAACATGATGTCTTTAGAAAGATTAAAAAAGCAGTCTTACAGATATGCCGGTCTCGTTTCAAAAGGCGGAGCCTACATGATTGCGTGGATGATAGAAAACAATAAAGAAAATCCTTTATACGAAAGATTTGAAGACGTACTTAAAATTTTAAAAAAATACGACACCGTTCTTAGCCTCGGCAACGGTTTGAGAGCGGGAGCGACGGCGGATTCTTTCGACAGGGCTTATATGCAGGAACTTCTTATAAACTGCGAACTTTGCGATATCGCAAGAGATTACGGAGTTCAGGTTATAGTCGAAGGTCCCGGTCATATTCCCATTGATGAAATAGAGGCAAACGTTAAAATTCAGAAGAAAATGTCGGGGGACGCTCCTTTTTATGTTCTCGGCCCTTTAGTAACGGACGTAGCCGCAGGTTACGACCATATATCTTCGGCAATAGGCGGAGCTCTTTCGTCTTCTTTCGGCGCCGATTTTCTTTGTTACGTTACTCCGGCAGAACATCTGGGACTGCCTTCCGAAGAGGACGTGGCTATAGGCGTAAAATCCGCAAAGATTGCGGCTCATATAGGAGATATGATAAAATTAAAAAAGACGGACGACGACTTGAATATATCCAAAGCCAGAAGAGATATAGACTGGGAAGGGCAGTTCAGGCATTCTATAGACCCCGAATATTCAAGGAGTATTTTTGAATCTAAAAATAATAAGGACGAAATTGCCGGCTGCAGTATGTGCGGCGAGTTCTGCGCTCCTTTAAGGGTTAAAAAATATTTTAAATATGAAATCAAACAAGGAAAAAAAGCATAATATTAAATATGCCCCGTTTATTATATTTTCGACCGTATTTATTTTGATAATAATTTTTAGCATAAAGGGCGTTATAAGAGTTTACAGGCTCAGGTCGGAACAGCTTGCCGTGCGGAAAAATATTGCCGAAATTAAGAAAAAAAACGAGAAAATAGAAAAGCGGATACGCGAACTCACATATAACAAGCAGTATATCGCCTATATAGCCCGCGAAAAACTAAATATGATTAGACCGGGCGAAATTGTATTTAAATTTATAGGCAAAAAACATAAAAAATAACCTGATTCTATAAAATTTCAAAATATTCGGGATAAAACCCGTCCTGCATTTTTATATTTATCTTTTTCTTTATTTTAGATTCAAGGGCGTTAAGCATTTTTTCGTTTTCGTACAGCTTGCCCATAACGCTTGGGTTAACCGTTACGGTTATTTTTCTTGC
Organism: bacterium; assembly: GCA_021791295.1. The sequence goes on from JAJYWW010000123.1 coordinate 2,989, forward strand.
CTTAGTTTTTTTGGCAAACGCCGAAACAGCTCTCAGTACTTCAAAACATATAGTTTGAGCTGATTTTATCATACCCGAACCTTCGCACATAGGGCAGTGTTCCAGAAACGTAGAGACGAGACTGTTGCCCGTCCTTTTTCTCGTCATTTCGACGAGACCGAGTTCGGTTATTTTATTTATGGTAGTTTTAACCCTGTCTTTTTTAAGGCATTCTTCAAGCGTTCTGTAAACTTTTTCTTTATCCGACTCTTTATTCATATCTATAAAATCTATAACTATAATTCCGCCGATATTTCTCAGCCTCAGCTGGAATGCAATTTCCTTTGCGGATTCTAAGTTGGTTTTTAAAATAGTATCGTCGAAATTTCTTTTGCCTACGAATTTTCCGGTATTTACGTCGATAGCCGTAAGGGCTTCCGCATGGTCTATTATTATATAGCCGCCGGATTTAAGCCATACTTTTTTATTTAAAGCTTTAGCTATTTCCTTTTCTATTCCGTATGAATCGAAGAGCGATACGCCGTTTTTATTTTTATAAAGCTGGAGTATGTCTAAATATTCAGGGGATTGAATAGAAAGAAAATCGATAATATTTTGGTATTCGTCTTTATCGTCTATAATTATTTTATCGAATTTTTTATTCAGGAAATCTCTCAGTACCCTTAAAGAAAGGCTTATATCTTTAAATATAAGTTTAGGCGCTTTTGCTTCGGTCTGTTTTTTATATATATCGCTCCATAGGTTCGTAAGAAATTTAATATCTCTTTCTATGTCTATTTCGGAAGCGTTTTCGGCGGCGGTTCTTATAATAAAGCCCGTTCCCTCTTTTCTGTATTTTTTAACTAAGTTTTTCAGCCTTTTTTTCTCTTCGTCGCTTTTTATTTTTCTTGAAATTCCTATAGACGAAGACGTCGGCATATATACCAGAAACCTTCCGGGCAGGGAGATATGGCTCGTTACTCTTGCACCCTTAGTTTTTACGGGTTCTTTTGCTATCTGAACAAGTATCTCCTGATTTTTTTTAATCAGCTGGTCTATGGTAAGATGATTTTTTTTGCCTTTTTTGGCTTTACGGTTCTTTTTTTCCGTTTCTATAACGTCGTTGTCTCCTTCTTCGCTTAAGCCGCTTTCGGATTCAAAAAAATCGTAATCGGCAGTTTCTATTTCGTAAAAATCTCCCGCATAAAGAAACGCGGATTTTTCCCACCCTATATCTATAAAAGATGCCTGAATCCCCGGAAGCACCTGAGTAACCTTTCCTTTATAAATATTTCCGTGCTTGGGAGTCGATTCGTCGCGTTCTATAAATATTTCCGTAAGTATTCCGTCTTCCATTAATGCTATTCTCGTTTCAAAATCGTCTTTACTTACGACAAGTTCCGTAGTCAAATTTATCTCCGTATATATCTAATTTTATTATATTATTAATTATATCTTATTAGGTCGATATTATTTTATCATATTTGCGGTTAAGTTTTTACAAATTTATGCAGATATATAATATATATTTTTATAATATATTTTTTTTATTTGGATTTTTTTTAATAATATGTGATATGATATAATAAAATCATTAAATTTTTTTTATGTTTTAAAAAAAGAGGATATATATATTATGGATGAAAATGTGGTGTTATGCGCTGTATGCAGTTGGCGGAGCGTCTGCAAAAAAAAATACAGCATATCCGGAATAGAAATTTTTAACTGTCCGGATTTTTCGAGGGATGTATCATTTACTATTTCCGGCATAGAAGAATTTATGAATTTTATTAATAATTTTAAAAACGACAGGTTGAATTAATTTGAAAAAAGATAAAATTACCGCGGTAATAGTTTTTTTAACGGTTATATTTATTGTTTTTGTTTTCGGACTTTATATAGGGAAAAAGTTTTCTTCTAAAAGTCCTAAAGAGGGAATAATAAAAGAATCTGCGTTAAAAAAGGGAGGCGGATCTTTTTTTAATGGAAGCGGTAAAACGCAAAACGGCGGAACGGGCACGGGTGCTGTCAAGAATATAAAGTTTGCTCCGATTTCCAAACTTTCAGCTTTAAAAAAAGGAAAAGCCGGAAAAAAGACGAAAAAAACGTCGCAGAAAAATAAGACCGAGAAACCGGTTCAGCAAAAACCTGTCGTAAAAACTAAGATAGTGTATGTAAAAAAGCCCGTATATGTTTATAAGTATAAATACATAAAAACTCCGGCGGCTACGCCTAATCATTTTAATTCTAAAGTTTATTATACGATTCAGGTAGTTGCCCTTTCAAAATATTCTCAGGCTAAAGCTATGGCGGATAAATTAAATTCTATGGGTTTTTTTGCCTATATAGTTCCTATTTCCGTAAACGGAAAATCCGGAAAAGCCGTTTATCAGCAGGTCAGAGTAGGAAAGTTCGCTACGGAACAAGGCGCAAAGTCCGTAGAAGGCGTAATTGCACAGAAATTTAAAGTAAAGCCTTACGTAATAAAAGTAGATTAGGATAAATAACATATTTTAAGTCATTTTTACAGCTCCGCAATATTTTTTTACTTTTCTTTTTTTTACTTCTTGACACTTTTTTAAAAATAATATATATTAATTATTAATTAATAATCATTACTAAATTTTAAACCATCATTAAAAATAAGGAGGTATGTTATGTGTGAAAGTTACGAAGAATTTGAAATTGCCGCTATTGGCAAACCGGTTCCTTCTTTTGGGGAAATTAATACTTACGACCCTAAAACCGGAGGATTTGGAAAATTCAGTTTAGAAGAAGCTAAAAAAGATAAAAAATGGACTATTTTGGTATTTTATCCTGCGGATTATACTTTCGTATGTCCGACTGAACTTGCAGACTATGCCGAAAAACAGGAAGAGATAGAAAAAATTGGCGGACGCATAGTTTCAGTCAGCACGGACACTCAATTTGTCCATATGGCTTGGCAGAGAGACGAAAAACTTTTAGAAAACGTAAAGTTTACTATGGGAGCAGATCCGACCGGAAAAGTTTCGAGGCTGTTCGATGTTTACGATGAAGCGTCCGGACTTGCGTTCAGAGGCACTTTTATTATAAATCCCGAAGGAGTTTTAGTCGCGTCCGAAGTAAATTTCTATAACGTTGGAAGAAATGCAGACGAACTCGTCAGAAAATTAGAAGCCAACATATATGTTGCGGCGCATTCGGACGAAGTATGTCCTGCAAAGTGGCATAAGGGCGGAAAAACTATTAAACCGGGACCAAATGCGGTAGGTAAAGTTTACGAAGCATTAAAATAAATAATTAAGTTTTTATCCCCGCCGGTTGCGGGAATTTACTATTCCCGCAACCGGTACCTCCCCTTATTTTTTAATTTTAATTTTTATATAGAAGACGTAATATCGTAAACTCTTTTATAAGCCTCTTCGACGCCGCCGAGGTCTCTCCTGAACCGGTCTTTATCGACTTTTTCCAGCGTTACTTTGTCCCATAGCCTCATAGTATCGGGTGTTATTTCATCGGCAAGCAGAACTTTGCCGTTTAAAACGCCGAATTCAAGTTTGTAATCTACCAGCATAAGTCCGTTTTTATCAAAAAAATCTTTTAAAATTTCGTTGACCGCAAGGGCAATTTTTTTTGCTTCTTCAACTTCTTCTGGTTTTCCTAGGTCGAATGCTTTAATATAGGTATCGTTTATAAACGGGTCGCCGAGCTCGTCGCTTTTAAAGCACATTTCTACTACCGGCGAAATAAGTTTGACGCCTTCTTCCACCCCCATTTTTTTTGCAAGACTGCCGGCGGTATAGTTTCTGACTATAAATTCGACC
>JAJYWW010000102.1 GCA_021791295.1 bacterium
TGGATAGCTACGGATGAAGAAATCTTAGAAAACTCCATAGGAACAAATCTAAAGGATTTAAGATTGCGAAAATTATTATACAGACCGTATATAATAAAAAGAAACGACAAATTTTTATATATTTTTTTTAGAGATAAAGGACTTTCGGATTCAATAGGTTTTAAATATTCAAATTACGAACCTAAATCTGCGGCCGAAGATTTAATAAATAACTTGAAAAATATAGCATTAAGTCTTCAAAATTACGATAAAAATGGACTATCTGCAATACCGATAATATTGGACGGCGAAAATGCATGGGAATATTATAAAAATAACGGATACGATTTTTTTAATTATCTTTACGAAAGTTTGACTGAAAACTCAAAAATCATAAAAACCCTTACCGTCAGCGAATATATAAAAAAAACGGAAGAGACTTTAAAAATAATGGATGCCGAATTGGAATCCGGCGCCTACGAAAACGGTAAAACAGGAATTAAAATAAAGCCTTTTTTCGATATTAAATGGAATGCCGACCCCGATAAATATAACGAATTCGACAATTCCAAAATATACAACATACCTATGATATACCCGGGTTCATGGATTAACCACGATTTCAGAATATGGATAGGGGATAAAGAAGACAACAGGGCTTGGGATATTCTTTCTAAAACAAGAGATTATCTTTTGCAGAAAGATAAAAAAGCAGCATATGCCGATGATAAAAACGCGGTAACGGCGGCGGTTATGAAAGAAAACGGCAGCGGCGCCGATTATAAAGCGGCATGGGAACAGATATTTATAGCTGAAGGAAGCGATTATAACTGGTGGTACGGCGAAGACAGAACATCCGGCATAGACGAAGAATATGATTTCCTTTACAGAACCCATCTTATAAACGTTTACAAATTTTTAAACGAAACCCCGCCGGACGAATATTTTATACCTTTGCTCGAAGGGAAAAAAGCCGTAAAACCGAATATGGATATAGTATCATATATTTATCCGGAAATAGACGGCATAGCGGATAATTATTTTGAATGGCTCGGAAGCGCGGTATTTTTTCCAAGTATTTTATCCGGTAAAGCAATGGCGCATACCGACAGATTTATAAGAAAAATGCAATACGGATTTAACGAAGAGAATTTTTTCATGAGGTTTGATTTTTTTAAAAAAGATTATTCCGAATTATCGGGAAAAGCACTTATTATAAAATTTATAAATACTTCGGAAATTGAAGTAAAAGTTGAATTTAATATAAATAACACATTAAATTTACTAATTAATTCTCCGGCAATTAAAGCCGGAAAGTCTGCGGTTAAACATAATACAAACAATGTTTTGAATGCCGCATATAATAAAATTCTTGAATTATCCGTTAAGACTTTTGTCTTAGGCGTAGCGCCAAGCAATCAAATCGACTTTTACGCCGTTCTGACTTATAAAGATAATCCGCTTGCCGAAATAGAGCGTTTTCCGGTCAGCGGTTATTTCGAAACGACGGTACCCGACGCAAACTTTGAAATAGTGAACTGGATTGTATGATGTCCCATAATGAACATTATGTAAACTGTAAAATAAAATCGCTTAAAACAACATGCCGTCTTCTTTTTTTAACTTTATTCTTATAACTCTATTTTTTCCTTTGGCATTTATTATCGAATTTTATTCGGGCTTCTTAAAGTATAAACTGCATCCGCTTAACATAATGGGACTGATTGCCGTATATACAGAGAAACTCCTTTATAGATTTTCCCCAAAAATCATATCGGGCATTTTTTTTAACGTTATAACTATTATTGTTATATCGGCAATATTTTCTGCCGCAAGTTTTATAATCTTCTATATTTCGCCGCCGCTCTTCTATATCTTTTCCGTGTATGTTCTTGCTTCCTTTCTTTCTGCCGGAGGATTAAGGCATGAATCCTTAAAAATATATAAATTGCTTAAAACCGGCGATATAAACGGCGCAAGAGAAAATCTCTATTCCCTTGCCGGCAGAGATAACAAAAACCTTAATCCGTCGGAAATTTCAAGGGCCGCGGTCGAATCAGTGTCCGAAAATACCGGCGACGGAATAGGTTCCGTCGTTTTTTATTTCACCTTGGGAGCAATATTAGGATTGTTGTTTTACAAACATAACTTAACATTAAAGACTGGATTTTTACGGATTAATTTCATTATATTTTTCGGCGTTTTATCGGCCGTAATTTATAAAACCGCAAATCTTTTGGATTCTATAGCAGGATACAAAAATAAAAAATATGAAAAATTCGGTAAATTTTCGGCCCGTTTAGACGATGCATTAAATTTTTTACCGTTCAGAATTACGGCTTTATTCATGATGTTATCTACGCTTATCTTAAGCATTGCTTTAAATAAATATAGCATAAAAGATGCAGTTTTATCGTTTATAAAATTCAGGAAAAATCATCCGAGTCCCAATGGAGGACATCTGGAGTCCGTGACGGCAGGCGCACTTAATATTAAATTAGGCGGCGTAAATTATTACGGCGGCGTCGAAAGCAGAAGACCAGTTATAGGATTTGAAAACTATAAGAATCCTAATGCTGAAAATATAATTGAAACCGTAACGATAATGGAGCTGTCGTCTGTAATTATTGCGGTCTTTTATACGGCGGTATTACTTATAATTATTGTATTGTATGGATAATATTTTTTATATAGGCATGCACGCCATCATGTTGTAAATATCGTTTTTATTATTCTTCGTAAATAAAAACTTGGTTTCCGTTTCCTCGTTTTGCCCTATACATTGCAATATCGGCTTCCTTTATTAATTCATCCGCTCTTTTTCCTTTTTGAAAGCCTGTTATTCCTATAGACAGTCCAATTTTTTTTGATTTGCCGTCGTTATTCAAAGTAAAATTATCTAATTTTTCGTTAAAATTTTCATCTAACATAATCATTTTTAATTTTTCTTTAAAACCGTTATTAAAATTAAACAAAATTCTATTGGCTACTATGGTAGATCTTTTTGCAGGCGTATTCGGCAATATAACCGTAAATTCGTCTCCACCGTATCTAAAGGCGGTATCTACGTTTTTTCTTACGGCATTCATTAAGGTTTCCCCGGTAAATCTTATAATTTCGTCTCCGGCCTGATGTCCAAGCATATCGTTTAAATATTTAAAATTATTTATATCTATAAATAAAATGGATAAATCATGCCCGTATCTGGAGCATCTGGATATTTCTTTATCTAATTCTTCGCGAAAAAACCTTGAATTGTACAGTTTCGAAAGATTATCCGTTTTAACTTCGTTAGATAATGATATTTCTAGTTGTATTTCTTTGGTTATATCCCTGACTAAATATAAAGCTCCCTTTATTTCGCCTGATTCGTTAAAAAGGTCTATTTTTTCGTTTTCAAAATAATGATTTTTGTCTTCCAAATTACATATATTGCATATTTTACATCCCGAAGCCAAATTTCTGATATATTCCGGAATCGGCTGATTTTTAAACAGATTTTCAAAATAATATATGCGTCTTATATTTTTATATAAAAATTCATTCAAATCTATTTTTAATATAATAGGAGCAATATCGTTATAAAAAACGATATTTTCGTCTTTATCGACCACGAATGCGCCTTCTTCTAATGAATTAAGAAGATTTTTAATCTCGACGTTTTTAAGTATATCGTCTTCTAAATTTTTATCTTGAAATTCTGCTCCTACCATAAAACCTCTCCTCTCTGTATAAAAACTAATAAAATATCAAACTAATTAAAAAAAATAATATATTATAATAACAATTTATTTATTTGAATTTTATGAAAAATAGCGTTAATTGTCAAGGAATATTTTGTTTTATTACTTAAAAAACGAAAATTTACTTAAAAAACTGCTGCCGCTTTTATTAATTTTATTTAAAACCTTTTCGTCTATTTTAACCGTAATATTGAGGCTGCCGTTCTTTCCGCCGAAAGCGCCGGCATCTCCCATATTTTCAAAGATTATTATGTTTTTATCACTGCGGTTCAAAAGTTCGTTTAAGGAAAAACTCAATTTTATTTTTTCTGAAGTTTTTATCCTGGCCATGCCGTTGCAAGTTTTGCATTTATACAAAAATAAATCGCCGTATCCGTCGCAATTTCTGCATAGCTCCATGACTCCCGAAATTTTATTTTTAATATTTCCGGTTCCGCGGCATTCCGGACAAGGCATAATCAAAGTTCCGTTTTCTTTACCTTCTCCGTTGCAGGAGGGGCATTTTATATAGCGTTCTGCGTCTATAATTTTATCGATAAAATACTCCTGCTTTTCTAAATCTTCTTTTATATTTTTGTTCTCTTGAAATTTTTGTTCGATATCGGAAGTAAAATCCAAAATCAAATTAACGTTTGCTCCGTCCCTAAGCCTTGTTCTGTAAGGTTTTATTTTATTTTCCGATTGGGATGCCTGAAAAGCTTTATAATCTTTTAGCTCTTTGTCGTACGCTCTTCTTAAAACATCGTCGGAAAGGGTTTTATACGCTTCGTTTATATCTATAAATTTATCTTGATTTTCTGGATTTTTATCCGGATGATATATAGAGGCAAGTTTTCTGTAACTGCTTTTAATTAAAGATTCTCCTGCATTTTCGTCCAAACCTAAAATATCATAATAATCTTTCATATTTCTTTTCGACGATTTGCAGTTTTTTATTTTTTTATTTTCTTTATTATTTCGCTTGTCGATTTGCCCTTTACGAAATTTATCAAAACCGTTTTTCCGCCGCCGGCTTCAACTATATCGCTTCCGGCGATGTTTTTCCCTTCATAGTCCGCGCCTTTTACCAGCACGTCCGGCTTTATCTCTTTTATGAGTTCGTAAGGCGTATCTTCGTCAAACAAAACGACGTAATCGACCGGTTTTAAATTTGCTAAGACGTATGCCCTGTCCCGTTCGCTTACAATAGGCCTGTCTTTGCCTTTTAAGCGCCTTACCGATTCGTCGCTGTTTAATCCTACTATAAGTATATCGCCGAGGGCTTTTGCTTCTTTTAAATAGCTGATGTGTCCGGCATGTATAATATCAAAGCATCCGTTTGTAAATATAATTTTTTTGGATTCGGCTTTAAGTCTCGACAACTCTGCTTTTATATTCTTAGGCGTAATTATATTTACAGATTCCATATAGTTCTTATATAAAAAAAAATTATAACGGCAAAGTATTGCGACGTTAATTGAATTAAAATAAAATATATTGTAATTTAATATATAAACGAGAAACCCCCTGACATATTCGGCATACATCAGGGGGAAAAATGGAGAAAAGAATTACTGGTTTCATTCTAACAAAATTTATATTATTATGTCAATAGAAAAAATTATACAAGGTATTTTATATTTTAAATATAATGTTTATATGATAAAATATAAAATAAATTCTAATATAGCCACAACATGAATTAGAGGTCGAATTTAAATAATATGGATAAATGGAAATTGGGCGAAGACAGCGGCGACGAACTTTTTCATAAAGATAATGAATCTAATAAGTCTTTTTCGCTTGGAAAAATAGGCAAAGAAGATTTATCCGACTTTATTTTTGAAGAAAATCAACCCGGCAGTACGAAAAAAAAAGCCGCACAGAAGAAAGAAAGCAAAACAAATTCCGCAGAAAATTATAGTGAATACGAAAGAAACGAAGTTAAGGGCGGTTTTAAAAAAATATTTTATATAATAGTTTTTATTGCGGCATTAATATCGGCATACTACTTATTTAAAATTATATTTCCCGGAAACAATACCGACATAAAACTATACGGTTTAAAAACATTAGTTTACAAATCGGAGGCGCTTCCGGAAAATAATTTATTGATTACCGGCTATCTGATAAATAAAAATAAGTTTCCCGTAAGCTATGTTAAGCTGACGTGCAAACTTTACAGCACAAAAAATATTGTTCTGCTGACAAAACACGTATATGCCGGAAATTTCATAAATTTAAACAAACTTAAAAAGATGTCGAACGTTTCTATAAATATTGCTCTGCAGAATAAAGACGGCGCCGATATGTCCGACGTAGAAATTCTGCCAAATCATCCGGTAAAATTTATGGCGGTATTTTTCGATATTAACCCCAATTCAAAAAATTACTCTATTACAATAAGCCACTTTTACAGAATAGCAAAATAATTAAATTATAATTATGCTTTTTTAACCGTCTTTTTTCTCTTGGGAGCGGCGGATTCATCGTAATTAGAACTTGTTTTCCTCGCCGTTTTAGCAGCTATCTGCCGTCTTTTCGGTTTGGCGGTTGTTTCTTCTTCTTCGTTTTGCGAATTTCGCGGCGTTACGTCTATTTCGTCCTTTCCGGAAAGACTGTTTTTAAAATTTCTTAAAGCTTTTCCAAAACCGCTTCCTATCTGAGGAAGTTTGCCTGCTCCGAAGATTAAAAAAACGACTACCAAAATAATTAAAAGCTCAGGGATTCCTAATCCAAACATGTTATTCACCTCCGTATTTTCTTCGAAAGGTTTAATTAATATCGCTCCGCACTATCGAGGGTTCGAACCCCTCTCTATGTGCCGTAATTAATAGTTTAGTAAATATATATGATACGTAATATTATGAACATATGGCGGAGAGAGAGGGATGAACTTTTCTTCGAAAAGTTTAAATACTTGCAAACCCTCTTGCGTGCTACGCTATCGCTCCGCACTTCGAGGGTTCGAACCCCTCTCTATGTGCCGTAATTAATAGTTTAATAAATATATATAATGCGTAACATTATG
>JAJYWW010000150.1 GCA_021791295.1 bacterium
GCATTACCGATTTTATATTCGTGGCAAGCGGTTCTTCGGACAGACACCTTAACACGATAGCCGATAACCTGCTGTCTTCTTTCAAACAAAAACCTCTTGGACAGGAAGGAATTTCTACGCCGGGCGTAAGATGGATAGTCATCGATTACGGCGGTATTATGGTTCATTTAATCCACGACGACTTGAGAAATTATTATAATATAGAAGGCTTGTGGCCGGAGGCTAAAGAATTAATAGTAGAATCTTCGTTCGGCGAAACCTCAAACGTTAATTAAAAACATAAACGTTATAAAGTTATAAAGTTATTTTTAAATGTAAACGAATAAAGGCTATGAGCGTATATGCGGCAAATAAACCGTAATAAATGATATTTATAAATATATAGAATAAAAGGCAGACGTCAAATATGTATATAATAACCGTCATAGTAGCGATTCTTATTTTAGTCGCATTTTTTGAATACCTTTATGCCCTTAATCCTCAGAGGGTTCCTCTGCATTATGCCCCTGGAAAACTTTACGTTATCCATAATTATCTTATAATTTACATATTCGCCGCATTCCTGATAGGAATAGCGATTATTTTAATAATAAACGTTTTAAAAGATTCTATAGTTCAGATCAAAAATATATTTTACAAAAGAAAGCAGTATATAAAAACCGAACTCGACAATTCCGTAAATAAAGCGTTTGAAGCATACATTAAAGGACAGTACGATAAGGGAATAGATTTAATAAAAAAGTATTTAATTAACTATCCTAATAATATAGGGGCGTATCTTCTGCTTGTAAAAATATATAAACATAAAGGAAAGATGAAGGAAGCGGAAAATGCCTTGAATAGAGCATTAGAAATAGAAAAAGAAAACGTCACCGCGTTAAATGAAGCAGGTAATCTTTATAAACTCAATAAAGATTACGATAAAGCCGTTTTTTATTTTAATAAAGCGCTTGAATATTCATCCGACGATCTTTACGCCATATCCCAGTTAAAAGATATTTTTATAAAAAAAGAGGAATGGAAAAACGCTTACAGGATGTCCAAACTTTTTCTTTCCCAGTCGAAAGACAAAGATATAAACAAAAAAGAAGAACAGGTTATGCTGGGGTTAAAATATGAATTCGGCAAATATCTTCTCGAAACCGAAAACGATACGGTAAGATCAATGAAGCGCTTCAATCAGGTGCTTAGTCAGGATAAAAATTTCGTGCCGGCTTATTTGTCTTTAGGCGATGCTTTAATAAAAAAAGAAAAAATAAACGAAGCTTTTGAATTATGGGAAAAGGCATTTCTTAAAACATCTAATTTAGCTATTGCAATAAAAATAGAGGATGTTTCGATAAAGACCAATCACCCCGAAAATATAATAAGATTTTATCAGGAGCTTATTTACGACAATCCTGAAAGATGGGAATACAGGCTTTTTCTAGGAAAATTGTATATAAGGTTAGAGATGATAGACGACGCTATAGAAACTTTATCTTTAATTCCGGCTAATATTTTTAAGGATAACGCCTTAAATTTACTGCTCGCGGAATGTTATTTTAAAAGAGGAAAATATAACGATGCCTCGGTAAACTTTAGAAAAGCCCTTAAAAATAACTATCCCGTTAAACTGCCTTTTGTATGTTCCAACTGCGGCCATACCTCTTATAATTATTCGTCTATATGCCCTTCCTGCAATAAATGGAACACTTATAATATTAAAACTGCCGGCACGTTATATGAAACCGCCGCTAAAGACGATGAAAAAAATATTTCCTCTCTGCTTAGATAAATTTTAAATTAAATTTTCCGGCAGCACATCAATATATAATATATAAAAATAAAATATTAAAAACTATGCAAAAATCAAAAAAAGCCGTTTTAATAATAATGGACGGCTTCGGCATATCCGAAAAGATTAAAGGAAATGCAATAATAAACGCCAAACCGGAATTTATAGAAAAACTTTTCAAAGATTATCCATACACTACGCTAAAGGCGCACGGGCTCGACGTAGGATTGCCCAAAAATACTATGGGCAACTCGGAGGTGGGACATTCCAATATAGGCGCAGGACGTGTAATCATGCAGGATTTAACGAAAATAGACCTGCTTATAAAAGAGGATAAACTTAAAGCTAACGGCGTCTTATCAGAATTTATCGAAAAAATAAAAACGGGAAATTCCACGGTTCATCTTATGGGTCTTCTTTCCGAAAGCGGGGTGCATTCAGAATTAAATCATTTATTATACCTGACGGACATTTTTTATGAAAATGGAATAAAAAAAATTTATATTCATCCTTTTTTGGACGGCAGGGATTCTCCGCCGCAAAGTTCGCCGGTTTTTCTTAACAAATTAATGGAACATATAAAGCCTTATGCAGGTAAAGTATTTATTTCGACGCTTTGCGGAAGGTTTTACGCTATGGACAGGGACACGCGCTGGGACAGGGTTGAGGTAGCGTTTAATTTGCTGACTCAGGCAAAAGGAGAAAAAATTAGCAATCCTTTGGAAACCTTGAAGAAATTTTACGAAGACGGCATTACCGATGAATTTATGCCGGCGATAGTAGTCGACAACGGAGAACAAAACGACGGCAGAATCAAAGAAGATGACGGAGTTGTTTTCTTTAATTTCAGGGCAGACAGGGCAAAAGAGATTACTATGGCGCTTACTTTTGCCGATTTCAATTATTTTTCGAGAGGGCAGTTTAAACCGGTCGAAAATTTTATTACTATGACTAAATACGACGATTCTTTCAAAAGTAAATATATGATAGAGCCTCAAAATTATTTAAATATTCTGGGTGAGGTTATATCGAATCTCGGTTTTAACCAGTTCAGGATAGCGGAAACCGAAAAATACGCGCACGTAACCTATTTTTTCAACTGCGGAAGGGAAGAACCGTTTAAAAATGAGGAAAGGATGCTGATATCTTCTCCAAGAGAGTTTAAGACCTACGATTTAATACCAGAAATGAGCGCTTTTAAAATCAAGGACGCCATTATAGAAAAAATTAAATCCGGCAAATATGAATTAATCGTATGTAATTTTGCAAATTGCGATATGGTTGGACATACCGGCAATTACGATGCGGCTATAAAAGCGGTGCAGACCGTAAACTCTGTAATTAGCGAGATAATACCGGTAATTTTAAGCCTCGGCGACTGCGTGTGCGCTATAACGGCAGACCACGGCAATGCCGAAACTATGATAGACGATGACGGCGAACCTATGACCAATCACACTCTTAATCCCGTGCCGTTCGTTATAGTTTCAAACGATTGCAAGGAAATTCCGCCTTTAAAACCAGGGAGGCTTGCGGATATCGCACCGACGGTTTTAAAACTCATGGGATTAGAAGTGCCGGCCGAAATGACCGGACGCGTTTTATGGGAATAGTTGCGTTTATTTATCAAGGCCATGCAGTAAGATTGGATGTTTTTTTATCTGCAAAATTTTCCGATAAAACAAGAACTTTCATTAAAAAGCAGATTTTAAGCGGAGCCGTAAAGGTTAACGGAGAAGCGGTAAAAAAACCCGCATATTTATTAAAAGACGGTAATTCCGTTGTTTTTGACGAACCCGATCCGGTTAAGCCGGGCATAAAGATATTCGACAGAGATATTGAAATAATTTATGAAGACGAATATATTGCGGCCGTAAATAAGCCTGCAGGTATTTCGTCCCATCCGGGAAAAGGCAATTACGACAATACGCTTGTTAATATTTTAATGGGGAAGATTTCCGATCTGTCGGGTATAGGCGGAGTAGAAAGGCCGGGGATAGTTCACAGGTTAGACAAGGATACTTCCGGCATTATGCTTATAGCCAAAAACGATTTTGCGCATAACGCTCTTGCGGAAAGTTTTAAAAACATATTTTGCGGCGGTTTACGGTATTATAGCTCAAAAAAGCGGATGCATGGAAGGATTTATAAAAAGGGACGCCAAAAGCAGGGTTAAGATGACAATGGATAAAAAAGAAACCGGAAAATACTGCCTCACCCGCTTTGAGAACATAAAACATATAAGGGGTGCGGCAACGCTCCTTAAGGTTTTGCCTGAAACGGGAAGAACGCACCAGATAAGAGTTTCCCTTTTTGAGGCGGGCTATCCGATAGTAGGAGATAAGCTATATAAAAGAAAAGATATAGAAAACAGATTTAAAAGTTTAAATTTCGTCAAAAGGCAGATGCTTCATGCTTATATGCTTGAATTCCCCCACCCTGCGAATAAAGAAAAAACGGTATTGAAAGCGGAATTTCCCGACGATATGCTATGGCTTTTGGATGATTGCGGCGATAAAGATGCACTATTATGATTTATAAGATAGACAAAAACGAGTTGAATCTTGACGAATTTGGAATAAAATACGGTTTTATGGATGGTTCTATCGATTTTAATACGGCTGGTCCGGCAGTAGAATCGGCAAGAAAAGAGTTTTTAAACATCGTTTCCGAAGACTATTCGTATGAAGTAAAACAGAGCCACAGTGTAAATATTAACGTTTTAGACGAAAAATTTAAAGAAAAAGCAAAAAATAGCCGCAGTTTTTTTGATAACGTCGATGCGGATGGAGTTTTTACGGGAGATAAAGGCATCGTTTTGTGCATAAGGACGGCAGACTGCGTTCCCGTGCTGTTCGCCGGCTTTAAAGGTAAAACCGCTACCGCCGTTGGCGCCGTACATTGCGGCTGGAAAGGATCATACGGAGGAATAATAAAAAATGCCGTATCTATTATGATAAGCAGGTTCAATATAGATGCCTGTTCGATTTTGGCGGTTATAGGCCCTTCTATATGCAAGAAATGTTACGAAGTTAAAGAAGATTTCTTAAATTTATTTTTAAAGCAAAATAATTTAAATATAAACTTTTTTCAACAAAAAATCGAGGGCGGGAAAAACAAAATCTTTTTCGATTTAAAATCTTTTATTAAAAATGAATTAATTTTTAACGGATTAAACGGCAAAAACATTTTCGATATAAATAAGTGCACTATGGAGAATGAAAATTTTTTTAGTTACAGGCGCAATAAGACCGACAAAAGGCAGGTTTCTTTTATCTCGATAGAAAATTAAAGAGCATAATGGAGCTTTATAAATAAATGATTAAAATAGGATTGACCGGCTCTATAGGTTCAGGCAAGACCACCGTGCTTAATTTATTTAAAAATTCCGGCTTTTTAACGGTAAATCTCGATGAAGAGGCAAAAAAAATTTATAAAAAAAACAGCTTGGAATATAAAAAAATTGTTGATTTTTTTGGAAATAAAATCTTAAATAAAGATTATGATATAGACCGCAGTGTTCTTGCCGGTATAATTTTTTCGGATATTTCAAAGAAAAAAGTTTTAGAAGATATAGTTTATCCTGCTTTGCGGCAAAATATAGACGTATTTCTTGCCGAAAGCAGCGAGAGCGTCGCCGTTATAGAAGGAGCCGTTATTATAGAATCGGGATATTATAGGAATTTAAATAAAACAGCCGTAGTAACCTGCGATTTTTCAAGAAGACTTATGCGGTCTTATAAAAAATTCGATATAGAAGACTTTGTTAAAAGAGATAAAAATCAATTAAGCCAGAAAGAAAAAATTAAAAAATCGGATTTTATAATAAACAATAATTTCGGATTTAAATTTTTAATTCCGCAAATCGAATCTTTTGTACAATTTTTAAAAACTATATACGGAGAGAAACTCAAATCTATTCCGATAAATATACCTGTTTCGCAATAAGCGATAATATTTAAACAATAAATAAACAAAACGCATAAAAATATTATAAACATTCGGCATTGAATATAATTAAAGAAGAACAGGAGGCATTATTTAATGGAAGAGAATAAAAATTGCGAAGATACGGGATATAAGTTGATAGAAGAACTTATGGAGTTTGCCTCGCAAAAAAAAACTGCAGAAGAGGTTATGCATTTTGTAAATATTGCGTTCGAATATTCATTCGGTGCAACCGCCATTATGTTTTTGCATAAAAAATACGATGCAGGCGAAAGCGTTAAAATATCGAGAGGCTATTCCAATTTTTTTATTAAAAAAATCAACGAGAATCCCCCTTATAAAATTATCGAAACATTAGCTCATTTAAAAGGAGGATTATTTATAGATTTCAAAAAAGAAAAGGAAAAATACGATGAATACAAAGGCTTATTGGAGCATGAAAACGTTTCGGAACTTTACGCTTACGAACTTAAGACGCCTTATTCGGACTCGTACTTTGTTATAGTATATTCCGTTAAAGGTTTTAAAAATTGCTGTTTCGATAAAGTCAAAGTTTTTGACACTTTTTTTTCCATATTGGCATATATTTTAAATTCGGAGAGGTCTATTCAGGTCATGAGAGACTGCTCGCAGGTAGATTACGTGTCCGGACTGAATAATTTTAAGTATTTCCATGAGAAGCTTTTTCAGGAGATGCAAAAAGCGGCAAAGGACGGCAGTAAGTTATCGGTCGGATTGATTTCTATAAACCAGTTAAACAAGTTAAATTCGGTCAGCGGACATACCGCAGGAGATAAAAATATTTCAATAATAGCAAATATAATCAAAAAAAATATAAGAGCTTTCGATATAGCATCGAGATACGGCAACAAGTTCATAATATTATTTCCTACGTTAGGAAAAGAAGAAGCCAAAACGGTAATCAAAAAAATATTTGACGAAACCGAAGATTCTTTTAAGAAAGACGGACAGGATATATTGTCGTTAAACG
>JAJYWW010000009.1 GCA_021791295.1 bacterium
AACGGCGCATTTAATTATTTCAGGAAAAATACTTCCAAGATATATTTTAAAAATAAATTTGAATTAATTTATGCAGATTTGATAAGAGGAATTACTCTGCATGATTCTATGGTTAACGCAAATTTTTTATCGGAAGATGTAGTAGAATCTATCGGTTATGCGGAAATAGGAGGTTTTTTGCCCGAAACGGTTTTGGGATTATCGCAGGAATTTAAGGAAAAATCACGCCGGTATATAGAGTTATTTACAAAAGGATTATTTTTTTTAGCTATAGTATCCGTCGTAGCTTTTTTGCTTTTAATGTTTTTTTCTTTATTTTTGCCTCTTATCCAAGGAATGGTCGAATTGCCGGCAAACTATTAATAATAAGAAATTAATTAAAATATAGAATTAAAACAAAAGATTCATATTGAATAAAATTTAAGGAGGCGGCAAAATATGATTAAAAAATTGAAAAAACGCAACGGCAATGACGGCTTTACTTTAATGGAAATTATAGTCGCAATGATAGTGGTAGGAATACTATCTGCAGGAGGGTTGATGGTTTATAATGGGCTCATAGGTTCGTCAAACGTTACCGCTACGGTTCAATCTATCACTAAAATTGAGTCTGCCGTAAATTCTTATATGCAGGTAAACGGAGGAAGCATTATGCCGCCTTCGGGAATATCTCTTCCGTATGCAATGCAGGAAGATAATCTTCTTCCCGCATCATGGACGGTCAACGGGAATAATGTCGCTCCGCCTAATCAGGGTTTTATACAGAGTTATTTTATCTCGACAAATTCCAATCCCGGACAGTATCAGTACGTAATAGGCATAAATGCTCCTCAGATGACTAATGCGCAGGCTTTAAATATATGTAATTCGTTAGAAAATTCTATATCGGGGGTTGATGCAAACGGAAATGCCGTTTTTAATATCGGCAACGGGCAGACTTGTTTGAGCGATTTATTTAACGGCAATGCCTCCTCCGCCGATAGTTCTAATTTTCAGGGGAATTTAACCTTTACGTTTAATTAAATTTCAGAAGTTAAAAGTTAAAAGTTTATAAGGATGAATAATTATGAAATATTGCATTATATTAGTCGGAATTGCCGGAATTGCCGGAATTGCCCTGATTTATCCGTTCATATTTCCAAAATTATGTTTTGGTCTGAGTAAAGGGCAGATTTATAACTTAGAGGCGCAGAATATAGTAAATACGGCAGACCTCATAATAAAGGCGGAGCATGCATATTTTCTAAACTACGGAAGGTTTGCGGAAATAACAAGTCTTGAACAAAACAGTCCGGCATATTTAAGCCCTATTCCGGTTTATAGTTTTAATAATGAAGGCTGCGTGAAGAAAATATTATTCAAAACAAATACTTATACCTGCGTAAACCTGCAGGGCGGGATGCTGGAAGTTCTTATGCCGGACGATTTTGCTTATTCGGATATAGCGGTACGCGAGATAAGTAAAGGTATTACCGGAAAAACGGAGCAGGTTTCGGAAAGCAACGGTTTGGCGGATATTTCTTTTAATCTTAAACAAAATCCACCTTCTTTCGCATCTAATCCGGATAACGCTTCCCCGGTTAGTTCTACGCTTACGAGTCTGGATGCAAACGGTGGAACGAGTTATATAAACATCGAAAATCAAAGCAGTTTAATAAATAGAGCGATACAGGCAGTCGTTAATTTTTTTACAGCCGCGTTGAGCCTTTTTTGATAAATAGATTTAATAAATAGAAGGAGAATTTTATGAATCTAACGCGGATTTTAGAAGAAAATAAAGGATTTTCGCTTATAGGCGTTATTATCTCTATGGTTGTCGTTTCGATTATGGCGGCATTGTCTTTACCCGCGCTCAAAGGAATGGTGTTTGAAAACAGGGCTAATAATATATCTTTGCTTGCCAACGCTCTTATAAACGCGGAGAGTACCTACGTAAATAATAATAATAGTTTTAGCGCTATCGGCCCTCTTCAAACTGCCGGATATCTTGCGGACGGACTGGGAATTAACTTTGTCGGCGGCAGTCCTTCTTCGGATTGCATATACGGGAGCATAACCGCAAAGAACGATACAAAAATATGCTTAAGCGTTAATAATTCCGTTCAAAACGGGACGTCTCAAGAAATAAGTTACGCTCTCGAGATAACGGCTGCGCAAAGTTCTGAATCTAATAATTATTACGATTTTTATAACGATATAAGGCATAATATACCCGGAAGCGCTATGATTAACGGGAATGAAATAATTTATATAGACCCGATAGCCGTGGATAATAATCAGGCAGGCGCTTACGGTCAATATATAGGAAAGAGTTTTTATATAACCGGAGCAATATGTTATATTACCGAAACCGCATATATAAATTCCGGCAGGGGTCATACATATACGAGAATATGGAATGGCGGAATGCTGTCGTTATATTTTATAGTAGAGGCGATAAACGGAAACGCTGCGGTTCTAAGTTATGCCAATAACCCGTATTCCGAATGTAATTACAGTTCATCGGAGTCAAATAATGCCGGAGATTCTTATTCTTACAGTTCATGGGTGGGAGGGGCATTTCAAAATCCTTATCTTCCCGAGGTTTGGGGGACGGTGCGCTATTCTTACTGGAATGGAGGAATGAGTTATGTTCCCATAAAATCCCCCGGGTATGAAATAGAAATACCGGTAAGTTATCTTCCTAATTTAATAAATTTAAACCAGTCGAATACGCTAAATTGAAAATTATGAATAAAAATTTAATTTATATAGAAGAATACGATATTTACCAGTATTTTGACGGAGAAAAATCGGTCTTTTCCAGTAATTATTCCGTAAATACGGCTGGTTTTGAAATTCCGGCGGCGCTTGCCGTAATATCTAAAAATATTAATTTTTCCGTGATTCCAAAAAATAACTTTAAATCTTTTAAAAAATCTGGGTTGAATAAATATCTTTCTAAATATTACAAGAACGAATCTTATTTTTATATCGGCAATGCTTATAATGAATACGGAGTCTATCATACTCTGCCTTTAAATATTAAAAAATATTATTCGTTATTAAGCGAAATTGATTTTATTATTCCGTACGATTATTTAGCTATACTATTTTTGAATGAAAAGAAGGTAATTTCCGAACAAAAAGAATCATTTATATTTATAGAAAAGACCGGGGATATCTATAAAATAATGGTTATTTTAAACGGGTTTAATCTTTTTCCCGTAGCAAGTTTTAAGGAGGATATGCTAAACGATAACCTAAATATTTTAAAAACAAAATTAAATTCAAAAAATATTAAGATAAATAAAATTATTACAAACTATAGCGGAGTAGATTTCAACATTTTCTTCGGAGATGCGGGCATTGTCAATTTTACGTCAAGAGATTTTTCTGCATTTTTCGATAATATAAAAAGATCGACTCCTCATTTTGAAAACTTGGAGATAAAATTTAAAAAAATAGAACTCAAGAGAAATAAATTAATTAATCTGTATATGGCGGTTTTAATTATAGCCATATTGCTTATACAGTCAACCGTTTTATTTTTTAATAATAAATCGTCCGCCGAAAATCAAAAAATAAAATCGTTAAATAAAAATATAGCCGTTTTATCGGAACAAAATCAAAAAAAAGAAAATATTATTTTATTTAACAAATATTTTATGTTGGTAAACGTAGCTGATTACCTTAAAAAATTTATAACGGTTTTTCCTGACGGAGTAAAGATTGAGAATATCGATATCAAAAGATTAAAAAATATCTATATTATCGACGGAACGGTTCTTGTCCCTAGGGGATACAGAAAATTTGCGGAAAATTATGATTTAATTTTAAAAAAATCCCGCCTGCCGGGACATTTTAGAATTTCTTATAATTTGGATAATTTCGGAAAACCTCTTATTAAATTTTACGGAAGATTAAAATGAAACGGTTAAAAAATAAAAAATTATTAATATTTTTGTCGTTGTTTTTAATATCCGCTTATATTCTTTGTTTTAATTTTTTTCCTTCATTCGATAATTATTATAAGCTAAAGCGGATTTACGTTAAAAAATTGAATATGAAAAAATTGCTTAAAATCAAATTATTTAACGAAAAAAGAGTTAAACCCATAAAATTTAAAGCGGGAAATCATAGATTTTCTACCAATCTTCTTACGCTGTTATCTTATATAAATTATTTAAAAAAAAGCGGATATGATATTAAAATAAAAGTTGTAAATAAAAAATCTTTATTAAAACTAAAATCCAAAGATATAATAATTACTCTTAATAAAATTGCCGATATCGGCGTCGCTTTTTCATTGCTAAAAACATTCGGGGCTTTTCCGTCGGAACTCAGGAAAATATCTATAAAATCCAGAAACGGGATGAATATCGTTATTAACGAGAGGTTAATAGGCTTAACTTAAAGAGAGAGGATGGGTAAAATGAGTATGTCCGGCAAAAATTATATAAATATTTTTAAAAAATTAGCAAAATGGATTGTATTCTTTCTTATAGGCATTGTTTTACTGATATTTGTATCAAATTGGATATTAAATTTGCGCGGCAGAGGGTTTGCAAACAAAACGACTTTTGGCAATACTTTGAAGCCAGATACAGATAAGAAACTTTTAAAGGCAAAATTAAAGACAAAAACGGGTGCAGATATATACGATTCAAAGAATAATTTAAAAGATATTTTTGATATCCCCTATAAAAAATATAAAAGATTCAACCGGCTGTTTATTTCTTCAAGACATGTTTCGGGCGGAGCAGGCAATTCTTTTAATAGCGGTCAACCCGTTGGCAGTAATTTATCTAATTTTATCACAAAGCTGAAGTTTAAAGGATTTTCAAAAAAGACCCGTGCTTATCCATCTTTAATATTTATAAGCGGTAAAATTGCTTTGTTGAAAATAGACGGAAGAAGCTATTACGTCCACACCGGAGAAAGCGTCAGAGGAATATTTATATTAAAAATAGGTTTATCGGGGGTTAGCTATTCCGATGGCGGCAAAATAAAATATTTAAATTTTTAGACAAAAATAAAAAATAATAATGAATCAACGGTGTACCTTATTTTTTAGCATAAGCGCAGGAATTATGCCTATAAGGCATATTACGCCCGCGACGATGAATACGTCGTCGTAGGATTGAATCGTAGCGAACATTTTAGTAATATTGTCTATAATTCCAAGTCCCGGATTAATTCTTGCGGAGTTAGCTATAACTCCCACATTTGATTTAAACAGTCCGTTGTTATTAAATAAAGATTTTGCCTTAAGGAAAGTAAAATTTCTATCGTTAATTTTATCTCCGTATCGTGTTAAATAGTAAACCTTTTTAGTCGCAAGATAATTTGCAAAGTATGCGATTCCGAAGCCCGAAGCAAGCCTCATAGTAACGGGCAAAAGACCCGATGCCTCGGGAATTTGTTCTTTCTTAACCGAATTTAGTCCCGTGCTCATAATCGGCGAATATAACATTCCAAGTCCTATCCCCCTAATAATGGACGGATATATTATGTCATACAGGCTTGATTGAACGGATAAATTCCAATACAAAAATAGAGATATCGCGGTTAAAGCCATGCCGAATACTATAAAATACTTTGGTCCCCACCTGTCCGCCCCTCTGCCGAAAATAGGGGCGGCTAAAGCAACCGAAATTGCGGAAGGCATCATAATAAGGCCGGTCATATATGGAGTATAATCCATTATGTTTTCGAGATAAACCGGTATTATAAACAAAGAGCCGAAAAGAGCTATTGCCCTTATGGCGTTAATCGAAGTAATAATAGAAAAATTATAATTTTTAAAGATTTTAAAGTCTATCAGCGGGTGAGAAATGAAAGGTTCAAATAAGAAAAACATGAAAAAACCGGCGGCGCTTAAAAGTTCGCAGATATGAATGTAGCTTGAATCCCATCCTTTATTCTGACCTTCGTTGAATGCTACAAGGATAAAAGATATGGCCGTTGCAAAAAACATAAATCCTAAGAAGTCGAAATTTGCCTTGAAATATTGCGTTTTATGGTCGTCTTCCATAATAATCAATATTCCTATAAGCGTTATAACGGCTATCGGAGCATTTACAAAAAAAACCCATCTCCATGTTAAATGGTCGGTAATCCATCCGCCGAGCGTTGGACCTATCGCCGGCGCCGCCATTGCGCCTATCCCCCAAATTCCCATAGCTTTTCCTCTTTCTCCCGGCTCAAAAACCTTGCCGAGAAGGGCAAGCCCCAACGGGGCAATGCCTCCGCCCGACAATCCCTGAATAATCCGAAAAAATATGAGCATATTTATAGATGTGGCAAAACCGCATGCTATAGATGATACGGTAAAAAATATAATACTTAATATTATAGGAATTTTAAGTCCTATCTTTCTAATGATAAACGTGATAGGCATTATTATTATTGCCGTAGCAACATTATATGCAATCATAATCCAGTCAACTTCTTCAAGATCGACGCCGAGGCTGGACATAATTTTAGGAATGGCTATAGTTACGATGCTCATATCGAGCATTACCATAAAGAAAAAAGCCACAAGCAACATTAATATAAGGTTTTTATATTCTTTAGAATACATACGGTCGGTAGTTATCGTTAGGAAACTAATTTATAATAGAAGAATAAATTTTATCATAAAATGACCTAAAAGTCATTAAATTTAAATCTGCCATAAATAACTTCTATATAAAAGTAAATTGAATACTGTTTATAGAAAT
>JAJYWW010000004.1 GCA_021791295.1 bacterium
CGCCGAGTTTATGCGCCGCTTCAAGAGGCCAATAAGGATTGCGGAGCAGTTCCCTGCCGAGAGCTACCATATCGGCAGTTCCGGAACTTAATATGAAATCGGCAAATTCCGGTTTCGTAATAAGTCCCACGCCCGAAACGGGAATACCGGCTTTTTCTCTTATCTCTTTTGCGAACCCAAGCTGATAGCCGAAATATATATTCATTTTTGCTTTTGGAGACGTTCCGCCTGAAGAACAGTCTATTAAAGATACCCCCGCTTTTTTTAACATTTTTGCTAAAGCTATGGACGATTCTATATCGAAACCGCCCTCTACCCAATCGACTGCGGAAATTCTTACCAATATAGGTTTATTTTTCAGCCGGCTTTCGGATTTTATAGCGCTTATAATTTCCAGCAGGAGCCTTGCTCTGTTTTCTAAACTGCCGCCGTATTTATCGGTTCTTTTATTGGAAATAGGCGACAAAAATTCGTTTATTAAATAACCGTGGGCGGCATGTATTTCCAATACGTCGAATCCCGCCTTATCGGCATTTTTTGCCCCGTTTGCGAAATCATTTATGACCTTTTCGATGTCGTTCTCATTCATCTCTTTCGGAACGGGATAACCTTCGTCGAAAGGAACGGAACTGGGAGCAAGAACCTGCCAGCCGCCTTCGCCGGGTTTTAAGGGATTGTCTCCAAGCCACGGAGCATTAGTAGATGCTTTTCTTCCCGCATGCGCCAGCTGTATTCCCATTACTGACCCGCAGGATTTACAAAATTCTACGACGGGCTTAAAAGCCTCGGCCTGCTTTTCGTTCCATATTCCTGCATCGTAAGGGCTGATTCTTCCTTCGGGACTGACGCCGGTAGCTTCGACCATGATAAGTCCGACGCCGCCTACCGCTCTTGCCCCTAAATGCGCCGTATGAAAAGCGCCTACAACGCCGTCGACCGCGGAATACATGCACATGGGTGCCATCATTATTCTATTTTTAATCTTTATTCCGCCTATCTCAATCGGTTCAAAAAGCATTCTCATAATAATCCCCCCTCTTATTTAATTATTACCGATAATCGATTATTTATTACCGATAATCGATTATTTATTACCGATTATCATTGTTATTATAATTATCGTTACTTTACCTTAATCCGCCTCTAGAAATTTTTATATTATTTTTCTCCTTCTTTATATTATGTATTATATCACATTGAACGCCCGCACAGCCAAAAAATATTCCGTTAAAAATATTCCGTTAAGTAAGCAGTTGTGCTATAATGATTTTATGATAAACGACAGTTTTAGAATAGGAAGCGGCTACGATATACATAAATTTTTAGAATTTACGCTTTTTGAAAATGCCGCAAAAAAATTATATCTCGGCGGCGTGCCTATAGAAGAACATGTAGGGGTCGAAGCTCATTCCGACGGCGACGTCGTGCTTCATTCTCTTACGGATGCCCTGCTTGGAGCCTTATCGCTTCCCGATATAGGCGTTTTATATCCCGACAACCTAAAATCAACGAAAGGAATAAGCAGCATAGAGATAATAAATTATGCATACGGTTTGGTTAAAGAAAAAGGTTACGGTTTGGTTAACGCTGATATTACTATCGTAACGCAGACCCCTAAAATTTCTCCTTATAAAGAGGCGATGATAAGCTCGGTATCAGCCGCTTTAAACGTCGATAAATCGCGTATAAACATTAAAGGCAAGACTAAAGAAGGGCTTGACTCGGTGGGAAAACAAAAAGCCATAGAATGTTTCACCGTCTGTCTTTTGTCTAAGGGATTAAAATGAAAATATATTCTGTATTGCTTGCCGCAGGGACGGGTTCGCGTACAGGTTTTGCCCTGCCTAAACAGCTTATAAAAATAAAGGATAAAGAAATTGTTCTTCACAGTCTCGATATTTTTTTAAATTCTAAAATTAATTTCGACGCAATTATAATAACGGTTCCTCCTCCGCAAATTTACGATTTTAACTGGAACGCTTTTTTCGGCAATAATCTTTCTGAAGAAAAAAGCAAAAAATTGAAAATAGTAACCGGCGGAAAATCCCGTCAAGAATCCGTATATAATGCGATAAAATATATAGAAAATACATATATAAAAGCGGATGCGTCCGGAGAAAATTCGGAAAATACCGCCAAAAATACCGCCGTATTTATCCACGATTCTGCAAGACCTTTCGTAACCGATAAAGAGTTAAATCTGCTGTTAGATAAAACTGCGGAATATGGAGCGGCGTTCTTATGTTCCGGCGTTACGGAAACCATAAAAGAAATTCAAGGCGGCAAAAATAAAATTGCGGAAACGGCGGCAAATAAAGCAGACGCCGTTAATCTTAAAACTCTTTTAAGAGACAGCCTTATATCCGCCAAAACTCCGCAGACGTTTAAGTTTGATATTATAAAAAAAGCCGTTTATAAAGCTGAGGAAGAAAATTATATTTCGACAGACGACGTATCTTTAGTCGAAAACTTAGGTTTGCCGGTGTTCCCCGTACAATCTACCGATTTAAACATAAAAATAACGTCGGCATTGGACGTTGAAATAGCCGAAATGTTTTTTAAAAAATTTCATAAAACATCTTAAATGCATCTTAAATTTTTAATCGGCTAAACCGCAAACGCAGGCAAGATAATATGCAGGGCGGGGCAAAATTTTTCTATTCAAGCCGCTAATCGAAAAAGTAATTTCGTCCCGTTATTATACATATTTTACATATTATACGTTATACGGCCGCATGCTCTTTTTCGCTGTTTATTTTAGTAAATATCATTCTGCCGCTCGAAGTTTGAAGCACGCTCGTCACGACGACTTCTAACTCCGAACCGACTAATTTCATGGCATCTTCTACTATTACCATAGTTCCGTCGTCCATATATGCTATACCCTGATTTTTTTCTCTGCCCTCTTTTGTAATCAAGACGGTCATGGTTTCGCCCGGCAAAAGAATAGGTCTTAGCGCTTTAACTAAATCGTTTATGTTTAAAACCCTTATATTCCTGACCTGCGCAACTTTATTAAGGTTAAAATCCGTCGTAATAATCTTGCCGTTATTTTCTTTTGCAAAAGCGATTAATTTTGCGTCTACTTCTTTGATATTAGGATAATCTACGTCGGTAAACTTTATATTTATATTTTTATCTTCCCTGAGTTCTTTAAGTATGTCCAATCCTCTCCTGCCCTTAATTCTTTTCAGCGGATCCTGGGAATCGGCTATATGTTGAAGTTCGTGTAAAACAAACGACGGAATAACGAAAGTTCCGTCGATAAAACCTGTCTTAGATACGTCTAATATTCTTCCGTCTATTAAAGAGCTGGTATCTATAACTTTATAATTGCGGCACTGTTCGGAATCTTCGGCTTTAATTCCAGAAAGATTAGCGGCATTCATTCCTTGCCCAAACTGATTCTGCCCTCCGACCGGGGCGTTTCCGCCCTGTATCCTCATACCGACCGAAAAATCGTCGCTAACCCTGAGTCCTATAATTAATCCCAGATAACCCGCAACGAAATTCACGAAAGCATATGTAATATAACCAAGATCCGAACCGGTAAAAAAAGATTTAAAAAGCTGGTACGTAATATAATTGATTATAAAAAGCCCGATAAAAAGCCCTATTCCTCCGGTAAGTATTTTTTTGGTAGAAATAGATTCCATGCTTTTTTCGACGGATATAACAATAAAGCCTATAGTAAAACCGAACAGCAACCCTACGTATGATAAAAAATCGTTATGCCAGTATTCTTTTCCGATTAAAAAACCAAGAACGGCCGAAATAAGAACAAGCGATATTCTTATAAAAAGAATAGGTTTTTTATTAAAAATTTTCATCTATATTATAAAATGATAAATATTATAAATACTATAAATATATGTTTAAATTAAAATTTATGCATCTAATTTCAAACTTTGAGATGTTTCGGTTTTTTTAATAAATATTTTTTTTATTTTCTCTTCAACGAATGTTTCGGACATGTTCATAACGGTAGAAATCTCTTTTGTTATTAAATGTTTTGCTTTTTCAAACATTTTCTTTTCGGCGAAGGACAATTCCTTTTCGCATTTTAAAGTATATAAATCCCTCAGGACTTCGGCAACTTCAAAAAGACATGAAGAGCATAATTTTATATTGTATCCGTTAAATCTTTTATTCCAGGATTCTTTTTTTGCGAAAGGTTTTTTTTCGGATTTCTCCTCAAGAACGTCGAAAACCTTCTGTATCTCGTTCTCTTTAATTAAAAGACGAAGACCGACTTCAGCCTCGTTTTTTACCGGTATCATAATTTTCGCGTTGTTTTCTAAAACCCTGATATTGTAAAAAGAGATTTCCACGGAACCTATCGTTTTTTTAGCAATAGATTCTACGGTACAGACTCCGTACCCCGGATAGAATACAAATTCGTTTAAGTTAAACATTTTTAGCCTCCTTAAACTTTTTAAAACATTAATTTAAATTATTATTAATTATTCCGTTAATTATAAGCTATATTATAAGCCGTGTCTCTTTCTACGGGTATCTTGCCCGTTTCGGTTATTATTTTTTTTAAATTTTTTACGCTGAGGCCGGAGGGCTGAGAAGAACCGGCGTTATGAGATATTTTTTCCTCTATAAGAGTTCCGTCGAAGTCGTCGGCGCCGAAAGAAAGCGATACCTGCGCAAGATTAATGCCGAGATTTACGAAAAAAGTTTTTATATGTTTAAAATTATCTAAAAAAAGACGGGCAATCGCAATAACTTTAAGGTCGTCGTACCCGGAAGTAAGCGATGAATTTTTGACCGCGGTGTTTTTCGGCTGGAATGCAAACGGTATGAAAGATTTAAATCCATGGGATTCGTCCTGTGCGTTTCTTATATCGTTTAAGTGGTTTACTCTGTCGGCGTAACTTTCTTTTACGCCGTAAAGCATTGATGCGTTTGAACCTATTCCTATTTTATGCGCCGCTTTATGAATATAAATCCATCTCTCGCCGCTGATTTTATTGGGACAAAGTTTATTTCTGACGGCAGGATTAAAAATTTCGGCTCCGCCTCCCGGAAGACTGTTTAAACCTCTCTCTTTTAAATCGTATAATACTGTTTCTACCGGTAAACCTGAAATTTTAGACAAATAGTCTATTTCAACGGCGGTAAAAGCCTGAATCATAAGAGAAGGAAATTCTTTTTTTATTCTGCTAATCATGTCTAAATAAAATCCGTAAGGCAGCGACGGATGAAGACCGCCTACTATATGAACTTCTTTAAAGTTATTCAATTTGTGATGTTTTCCTATATATTCTATTATCTCGTCTATGCCCATAGAATATGCGTCGCTTTCTTTCCCTTTTCTGTAAAAGGCGCAAAATGCGCATTTGTTTATACATATATTGGTATAGTTAACATGGATATTAACTATATAATAAACGCTGCTTCCGTTAATTTTATTATTCTTATAGTTTGCAAGTTCTCCTATGGAAAGCAGGTCTTTAGATTCGAATAAAAACAGGGCGTCTTCAACCGTAAGCCTCACATTATTATAAACTTTTTCCCTGATTAAATCAAAATTTTTATTTTTCATCATATAATCCGTTATAACCTTCCCATCTTTTATATATATCGTTTTCTATAGAAAGGCTGTCTAAAATTCTGCCTGTCATAAAATCGACTATATCCGTTATCGTTTTAGGCTTATTATAAAAACCCGGAATAAGCGGAAGTATTACTGCGCCGGATGAATATAGCGAAAGCATGTTCTTGAGGTGTATATCGTTGAGCGGAGTTTCTCTAGGGCATACTACGAGTCTTTTTTTTTCTTTTAAAACTACGTCCGCCGCACGTTCAATCAAATTTCCGGAAATTCCGCATGCTATCCTTGCCATAGAACCCATGGAACATGGAACTACCGCCATGCCTTTCACGTTTTTTGCCGAACCGCTCGCAATTTCAGACTCCAAAAATTTTTCGTCTAAAAGTTCGAACATATCGGCATAAATATTAAAATCCGCGTCCGAGACGATATTAGGATTTAATGTTAAGTTAAGTTTTATCGCGTTTAGTATTTCTTGTTTTGCGTCGAAATTAGAAATTCCCGGATTAACGTTATTGCTATTTTTTGCTTTATCTTTATAATTACAGCCGCCTTTAAACATATCGAGTTCATCTTTCATTACCGTAAAACCCGGCTCTGAAACGATAAGATGAACGAAATAAGAATGTTCGATTAAAACTTTAAGAAGGCTCAGTCCGTATATTGCGCCGGATGCGCCTGTTATAGCAAGAATGTATGAATATTTTTTAGTCATTTATAAAATAATTTATAATAATTTATAATAATATGCCATGTTTAACGATATAAATATGAAAAAAGTGATAGATATATAACCGTTCATGGCAAAAAAAGCCATATCGATATTATCCAAACTTTTAAAAACCAAAATATGCTCGTACGCAAAAAATCCGGCTACGAGAACTATACCGATAATATATAAAAAATTAAGATTAAATAAAAAATATAAATAAATAAGGCAGAACAGTGCAAATAAATGCAGTATCCTGGCAATTATTACGGCATTTTTAACTCCAAATTTCGCAGGCACCGAAAAAAGCCCGTTTGCAATATCGAAATCGTAATCCATTACGGCATAAAGTATATCGAATCCTGCTCCCCAGAAAACTACCGCAAGACCGAGAATTAAAATTTTGTAATCC
>JAJYWW010000124.1 GCA_021791295.1 bacterium
TATGAAAAATAAAAAATCAAGTTTTATTTTTACTTCGGAATCCGTAACGGAAGGTCATCCCGATAAAATTTGCGATAAAATATCAGACTCTATTTTAGATGCCTTTATAGGGCAGGACAAACATTCCAAAGTTGCTTTAGAAACAATGGTAACAACCGGTCTTGTGGCTATTGCCGGCGAAGTTACGTCAAACGGAACGGTAAATTACCAGGATATAATAAGAAGCGTTATAAAAGAAATAGGGTATGATGATTCATCCATAGGTTTCGATTATAAAAGCTGTGGAATAATAGCCGCGGTAGGAAAGCAGTCTTCAGACATCAGAATGGGCGTGGTGCGTGAAAAAGACGAAGACCAGGGTGCCGGCGATCAGGGTTTGATGTTCGGCTATGCAACTTCAGAGACGGAAGATTTTATGCCCGCGCCTATTTATTATGCCCATAAATTAACCAAAAGACTTGCCGAAGTCAGAAAATCAGGAGTTCTCGATTTCATAAGGCCGGACGGCAAATCGCAGGTTTCCGTCAGATACGTTAACGGAGAGCCTGAAAAAATCACCTCGATAGTTCTTTCTACTCAGCATACCGAATCCGTATCCCAAGAAAAACTTAAAGATGCCGTTATTGCAGAAGTAATAAATAAAACCATTCCTGCCGACCTTATGGATAAAGACACGAAGTTTTTTATTAATCCTACCGGTCGTTTCGTTATAGGCGGACCAAACGGAGATACCGGTTTAACCGGAAGAAAGATAATAGTCGATACATACGGCGGGATGGGAAGGCACGGCGGAGGCGCTTTTTCCGGAAAAGACCCTTCTAAAGTCGACAGAAGCGGTTCATATATGGCAAGATATATAGCCAAAAATATAGTCGGAAGCGGTATAGCAAGAAAATGCGAAATTCAGATAGCTTACGCTATAGGAGTCGCCGAGCCGGTTTCGGTTATGGCAAATACTTTCGGAACGGGAATCTATCCCGACGAAGCGATTTCCGATGCAGTATCGGAAGTTTTCAGCTTAAAACCGTATAATATAGTTAAAACATTAGATCTTTTAAGGCCTATTTACTCTAAAACATCTAATTACGGTCATTTTGGCAGATTCGACGAAGATTTCGTCTGGGAAAAACTTCTTAAAATTGAGGAAATAAAAGAAGTATCGGCTAATTTAAGCAAAGTCAAAGAGTATGTATGAAATTAATATAATAATAGTGGAGGCTGAATGTCAGATATAAAAGATATTAAACTTGCAAAAGAAGGTAAAGAAAGAATTTTATGGGCAGAACAGGATATGCCTGTTTTAGGTTTAATAAAAGAACAGTTTGCGGACAATAAACCTTTCAAAGGTTTAAAAATGGGACTTTGTCTGCATGTAACGGCGGAAACCGCCAATCTTGCCAGAACTTTAAAAGAAGGCGGCGCCGAAATATATCTTTGCGCATCAAACCCTCTTTCGACGCAGGATGATGTCGCCGCTTCTCTTGCAAAAGATTTCGGAATAGACGTTTATGCTATAAAAGGGGAAGATTCCGATACTTATTACAGTCATATAGAAAGCGTTCTCGGCAAAGAACCTAACGTAACTTTAGACGATGGAGCAGACTTAATATCGGTAATACATAAAAAACATAAAAAACTGATAAAAAACATAAAAGCCTCTATGGAAGAGACTACTACGGGCGTAATCAGGCTGCGTTCGATGCAGGAAGCGGGAGAGCTTAAAATACCGGTTATTGCAGTAAACGATGCAGATGCAAAACATCTTTTCGACAACAGATACGGTACCGGGCAGTCGACCATAGACGGTATAATAAGGGCAACGGATAAACTGCTCGCGGGTAAAAACTTTGTAGTTTTGGGCTACGGCTGGTGCGGCAAGGGGCTTGCGCTTAGAGCCAGGGGAATAGGTTCTAACGTAATAGTAACGGAAGTAGATCCGGTCAAAGCGCTTGAAGCCGTAATGGACGGTTTTAGGGTAATGAAAGGAATCGAAGCTGCAAAAGCGGGCGATATATTTTGCACCGTTACCGGCGATATAAACGTTATAGACGTCGAGCATTTTCAAAACATGAAAGACGGCGCTATAGTATGCAACTCAGGTCATTTCGACGTAGAAATAAATATTAAAGGATTAAAGAAAATAGCAAAATCGATAAAAAAGGCAAAAGATTTTGTCGAAGAATATACCCTGAAAAACGGTAAAAGAATATATTTACTTGCGGAAGGAAGGCTCATTAATCTTGCAAGCGCTCACGGACATCCGGCAAGCGTTATGGATATGAGTTTTTCAGTACAGGCTCTTTCTGCGGAATTTGCGGTTCTTGGAAAAACAATGCTTCCGGGCGTTTATGATGTTCCTAAAGAAATCGACGAAAGAATAGCCTCTTTAAAACTTAAGTCTATGGATATAGAGATTGATAAGCTGACTAAAGAGCAGATAAAATATCTTAAATCCTGGCAGGAAGGAACATAAGTTATTTATTAATATCGTAAAGATATTTTATTCCCTTAAGCGTACAAAATTCATCGATTATATTTTCTGCATTGATATTTATGTCATTAAAAATCAATGCAGATTGTCCGCCGGTATAGATAAGCCGTATATTTTTATCTCCGCAAATGCCGTAAAAATCGCATATATCGCTTACGAACCCTTTTATTAAATATAAAATTCCGTTATAAATGCCGGATTGGATTGCAGATTCGGTATTTGTGCCGATTAAATTTTTCGGTTTATTTATTTTAATTAAAGGCAGTTTTTCGGTAGATTCATACAGGCATTTTGCAAGGGAATTTATACCTGGATAAATTATACCGCCGAGGAAGTCCCCGTTTTTATTTACCGAATCAATGGTTACTGCGGTACCTATGTCTATTATTATCTGGAATTTTTTATCAGGCGAATTTTGGTTATAAAAATGAGACCAGCAAGCGTTTGCTATTCTGTCCGAACCCAGTTTAGCGGAGTTTTCAATACAAAGAGTTATATTTAACTTTATTTTCGGCAAGATAAAGAAAGGCCTTAACTTTATTTTGTTAAAAAAATTATCGTAAATAGGGTTTGCCGAAGGCACTACCGATGAAACGCATACTCCCGACAATTTTTTTAGGACTGTATTTTTCGACAAAAACTTTTTTAAATCCTGCTCCGTAGAAATTTTTTTCGTGTCTATTCTGAATGTTTCTACAGGATTATATTTCGCATCTTCGAATATTCCGAATGACGACGACGAGTTGCCTATATCGCAAGCTAATATCATAAAATAAAATTATATATATATTTCTCCGGATACTACTTTTTCCAATTCGTTTTCTCCGGTTTTTAGCAGAAGAGCCCCCTTAGAATCTATTCCGACGACTTGCCCTGATACTTTTTTATCTTTAACGTTTATTTCTACCGTCTTGCCCATCATACCGAAATATTTTTGGTAGCTTGTCAAGATAGGCGACAATCCGGTAGATAAAAACATTTCATAATATTTGTCAAACTTGTTAAGTATAGAAGCTATAAGAGTATTTCTATCGATTTGCACGTTAGATTCGTTATTTTTTTTTGATTCTATCAAAAGAGATGTAGCAATATCTTTAATATTATCGTCCATATCGCTTTCCGCAATATTTACGTTCATTCCAATTCCTACTATTATATATTCTATAGTCATATTTTGAGTAGCCATTTCCGTTAAAATACCGCAAACTTTTTTTGAATTTATAAGTAAATCGTTCGGCCATTTAATCTGAGGGTTTAAAGAAGCGGTTTCAGCAATCGCGTCGGCGGCCGATACCGCTGCCAATATCGTCATGCCTTGGGCATTTTCCGGAGTTATCTTAGGTTTTAATATTATAGACATGTATATATTACAGGCACAGGGAGACGTCCAAAATTTTCCGTTTCTGCCCCTGCCTTTTTCTTGATAATCCGCTATTACCACGCTTCCGTTTTTTACGCCCTTGGAAGCAAGATCTCTTGCTAATGTATTGGTGGAGTCAACTTTTTGTTCATAATATAAATTTTTGCCTATAAAAGAACTTTTTAAATTTTTTTTGATTTCAAAAATATCGATATAATTTATTTCTTCCATTAAAAACCCCTTGTTTAATAAGAATTTGTGACAGGGACGGAATTAAATTCTGTCCCTCCCGCTATAATATATATTTTATAATATTTCTATTAAAAAATTAAGATAAATTTACAGGACGAAATTTAGGGAAAAATCGGCCGGCATAACGGAATTAGTCAGGGATCCCATAGAAATATAATCTACGCCCGTTTTTACCGCTATGTCGCGCAATTTTTCTACGATCATATTGCCGGAGGCTTCGGTGAGAGCGGCATTATTTATCATTTTAACCGCTTTTTTCATCGTATCTATTTTCATATTATCAAGCATTATTATCTCTGCTCCGGCTGCAACCGCTTCTCTTACCTCCGCAAGACAAGAAGTTTCTATCTCGATTTTAAAATTAAAACCTGAATATTTTTTTTTTACCGCGCCTATTGCTTCCTTCACGCCGCCGGCAAGTTTAATATGGTTGTCCTTGATAAGTATTCCGGAAGACAAATCGAATCTGTGATTTTCTCCTCCGCCGATTTTAACGGCATATTTTTGCAGCAATCTTAAACCCGGTATGGTTTTTCGGGTATCTAAAATTTTAGTTTTTAAACCGCGCAATTCTCCGGAAGCAATGCTTGACGCAGTTGCAATCCCTGACATGTGCTGAAGAAAATTAAGCGCTGTTCTTTCGCCGTATAGAATATCGCCTGCCTTTGCTTTAAGATGCAAAACTTTCTGCATTGCATCGATTTTTTCTCCTTCGCTGCAATAAAAATCTATAGCATAATCGTTTTTTGTAACAATTTCAAATACTTTTGAAAATATATTAAGCCCGCATACGGTGCACGCTCTTTTTGCGGTAACCTCGCAGTTCATAACCGGATTATTTTCTTCCGACACGACGGCATCGGTCGTTATATCCCCTCCTTTTATATCTTCGTTTAAGGCGTTATATATAAGGGGTTTTATTTGGAAGTCGAATATCTGCATTTATTCAGGACTGTTTAATTTTTTCTATTTCGTCTTTTACTATTTTTTCAATTATGTCCGGAAGCATATTTTTCACTGTTTCTGCGATATCGGGTTTAATTTCGCTAATGGCAGATTCTATAGCATTTTTAAGATAAGAATCCATGTCGGCAAGGTTTTGTTCGTTTAAAATTTTCAATTTTAATTCTCCTTTTTCTTCGGTTGAAGTTTTTTCTTCGCTTAATGCAATATTGAATCCTGCAAAAGGTTCATTGAAATCCTGATTGTCCGGCTGCGTTTTCTCGTCGGCAGCAGCAGACGGATGCATATTGGGTAATTCTTCTGCCCCTTTTAGCGAATCGACGTTAATTTCAAGTCCGCTTTCCGGAGCGCTCATGTCGAAAATACCTTTAGCAGTATCATCCTGATTATTAAGGTTTTGATTTTGAGGCGTTTGATTTACGTTAAGCGAAGACATTAATTCATTAAGCGGATTAGATTCGAAAGAGTCTGAAGATTCTATACTCCATAAAGGTTCGGCAGATTTATCAATTTCTTCAGGTTCATGTTTATTTTCATCGTTGATAGACTGAAATGGATTAATGACCGATTCTGTTTGTGCCTCTTGAATATTTTCTCGTGAAAACGGTTCAGAAATTTTTATTTCCGGAATATCGTTCGGTTCTTCTGTTTTTTTAACATCAAGGGCAGGTTCCGTTTCTAATTTATTTTGCGTTTCAATAATCGATATAGCCGGTTCGTTTTTTTCTTCACCGGTTTGCGTTATATCGTAGACTGAGCTTGTTTCTGTTTCCTGCATCCGGGTTGCATCGCTCGTTGCCGCTTCGGACTCTGCCGTTCCGGTTTTAATATCATAAGAACTTTCATCTGTCGAAAGCCGGTCGTCTTTCTTGTTTAATTCCTGAAATTCTTTGAATATGGCGTCGTCTTTGAATAAATTTTCAAACGCCTGGCTGAGTTCTGCGGATTCAATATCTGAATTTCCGGTATCCGACGCCGCATTTTCATAGCCGCCCTCATTATTATTGTTTTCCTTAGGCGATAAAGCATTAGATATGTTTTGAAAACCTAAATTTTCGTTATTTTTTTTAGTTTCAAAATCTGAAATGTCGAATGTTTTATCGCTTTTAACAGCATTATTTTCAGCAGAGTACTTAAATTCGTTTAAGTCGTTTTTTTTGTTTTCAGAAGCGATATCTCCCGAAATTTTTCCGGATTTATCTTCGTCGGGAATAGACAGGGTTTTTTTAACTTTTAAAATAAACGTATCTTTGTCGAACGGCCTATATATAAAGCCGTCCGTTTTTAATTTAATAAGAACGTCTCTTTCTTTATCGGACAAATCGGAAGGAACTAATAGAAGAAGTGGAGTTTCTGCAAACTCTTTGCTTGTTTTAAGTTCCGTTATGCTTTTCTTTAGATCGGTGTCGATAGTATTATAGCTCAGTACTATAATATCAGGCTTAAAATTTTTTGCCGCTTTGTAAATAGACGAAGGTTCTTTGATAAGATTGAGGTTGAATTCGGTATTGTCCTGTAGTATCGCAGTTATAGCTCTTTGCATCGATTCGCTTTCGTCTATAAAAATTAAATTATACGACATAACAACCTCCGTCATCTTTAAAATATTTAT
>JAJYWW010000086.1 GCA_021791295.1 bacterium
TGTCTTCCCGTACGGAGCTTCAAAAGATACGTCTTCCATAATTTTTTCAAGTATGGTGTGCAGTCTTCTAGCTCCGATATTTTCCGTTTTAAGATTAACTTCTTCGGCAATTTCGGCAATTCTTTCTATACCGTCTTCTACGAAGTTTAAAACGACGTTTTCGGTTTTAAGAAGTTCTATGTACTGTTTAATTAAAGCGCCTTTAGGCTCCGTTAATATACGGACAAACTCTTTTTTAGACAAAGAATCCATCTCTACTCTGATAGGAAATCTGCCTTGAAGTTCAGGAATTAAATCGGAAGGTTTAGAAACGTGAAAAGCGCCTGCGGCTATAAACAAAATATGGTCGGTTTTAACGATGCCGTATTTAGTCATTACGTTAGAACCTTCGATAATAGGCAGTAAATCTCTCTGAACGCCTTCTCTCGAGACGTCCGGACCGTATGATTTTTCTCTTGAAGCAATTTTGTCTATCTCGTCGATAAATATCAAGCCCGAATTTTCAACCCTTTGAATAGCATTCTTTACTACCTTGTCGTTATCGACGAGTCTTTCGCTTTCTTCACGGACCAATATGTCGAAAGCTTCCGAAACCCTTACTTTTTCTAATTTTTTCTGTTTCGGAAAAATATTAGAAAAAATATCCTTAAAGTCCTGCCCTATATCGTCCATTCCCGACTGGGAAAATATTTCTATAACCGGAATAGGCGCCTTATTAGAGGACTTAACTTCCATTTCGACGAATCTGTCGTTCAATTTTCCTTCTAAAAACATTTTTCTGAACTTTTCTCTTGTATTAGTATAGCTGTCTTTATCAGATGCGTCTTTTATGCCGGATTTTGCAGAGCCGTTCTTCTTTGCCGTCTGCGGAGGACGCGGAATTAAAATATCCAGAAGAAGTTCTTCGGCATTTTGCTTGGCTTTATCGATAACCTGCTCGGTTTCTTTAGCTTTTTCGTTTATAAAAGCGGTCTCCACAAGATCCCTGACCATAGATTCTACGTCCCTGCCCATATAACCGACTTCAGTAAATTTCGAAGCTTCGACTTTTATAAAAGGGGAATCGGAAAGTTTGGCTAAGCGCCTTGCTATTTCGGTTTTTCCTACGCCTGTAGGCCCTATAAGCAAAATATTTTTTGGAACTATATCGTCTCTTATTTCATCGGGAACGTTATTTCTTCTGAAACGCGTCCTTAAGGCTATAGCAACCGATTTTTTTGCTTTATCCTGTCCTATAACGTATTTATCTAGCTCTTTAATTATTTCTTTAGGCGTAAGAAAATCTATTTTCAATAATGCGTTCGACTCGCCTATATCGTTAATATCCATAATTTTACTGCCTTTGCCTGCCTGTATTTTTTTTGCCATATCTATGCTATAACTCCTCTATTATTATATTTTCGTTTGTGTATATACATATGCGCGCAGCCGTTTTCATAGAAAATTCGGCAATCTCCTTTGCGCTTAAATCGGTCTTTTCAAGCAAGCCTAAAGCGCAAGCCAGCGCATAAGGCGCGCCCGACCCTATAGAAAGTGCGTCTTCGTCCGGTTCTATAACGTCTCCGGCTCCGGACAGAACAAATGAATCGGTTTTATCGACGACAATCATCATAGCTTCCAGCCGTCTTAATATTTTGTCGGTTCTCCAGTCTTTAGCAAGTTCTACGCTGGCTCTTTTTACGCTTCCGTTATATTTGGAAAGCTTTTCTTCCATTTTTTCAAACAGCGTAAACGCATCTGCGGTAGCTCCGGCAAATCCCGCTATTACTTTATCGTTATAAAGCCGCCTTACTTTTCTTGCGTTGTGCTTCATAATGGTATTACCAAGAGTGACCTGTCCGTCGCCGGCAACGACGACTTTCCCTTTGCGTCTTACGCTGATTATAGTAGTTCCGAGAAGTTTTATTCCTTCGTTATTCCCGTTGTCCATAAATTTATATCTCCCGTATTTATTTAATTAATAATCCGAACCGGTTTATTTTCCCGAAAGCGGATGTGCTTTGTTGTAAACGTCTATAAGTTTTTTAATACTTAAATGCGTATATTTCTCGGTGGTCGATAAATTTGAATGTCCGAGCATATCCTGAATAGACCTTAAATCGGCTCCGTTATCCAAAAGATTGGTAGCAAAAGAATGTCTTAAACCGTGCGGAGAAATATTTTTAAACTGGCCGGTTATCAGCATAGACTCTTTAACTATTCTGTGAACCGTCCTCCTGTTTAACATCTCCCCTTTTTTGTTTATAATTATATATCCTTCTTTCACGGTTAAACCTATTGCCGATAAATAACGCTTCCATGCCTCAATTTTTTCGGCGGTAATTTCCGTAAGGGGAACGATTCTCTGCTTAGACCCTTTTCCCAAAATTCTGACGTAGCCGCCGCCTTTTTCAAGTTCCAAATCCGTTTTCTTTACGGAAACAAGCTCGCTTACCCTTAATCCGCTGCCGTATAAAAATTCTAAAATCAGGTCGTTTCTGAGAGCCTCGAAATATCTTAACGGTTCGGGCATTGCAACCGGCATAGGCATAGAACCGCCGGCACCGGGCGGCTCGTTTTTAATTGCGTCCAACTTATCCTTTTTCAGCTTCAGACCTAAATAATTATTTAATAAAAAATCCGCCTCTTTCGCCGTCAAAAAAAACGGCAGTTTTTTTTCCGTTTTAGGCAAATCCAATAAAAAAGCTGGATTTTGTTTTATTATATGCTTCTTTTCCAAAAAATTAAAATACGACTTTATGGATTCTATTTTTCTTGCAAGGCTCGTTTTTTTTACGTTTTCGTAAATTTTGCTCAAATATCCCTTAATCTCGAATTCGGTAACGTCTTTTACGGAATTTACGGATGTTTCTTCTTCAAGGTATAATATAAAAGCCCTGACGTCGGATACGTATGCCAGAACCGTATTATAAGAATGATTTTTTTCTAGTTTAATATTGTTCGCAAAATCTTTTAAAAAATCTTCCATAAGCCTTTATTATTATAAAAATTTATTAAAAAATTATATTATATCACAATCTGAATATAAAATAATACAATTTTAAGGGATTAATAACGCCTAAAATCAAACTAATCTGTAAGTAAGAACGAAAGCGCCGAAAATTATGCAGTAGAAAGCAAAAGGATAAAGAGCGTTAACTTCGTATTTGTTAAAATATTTCATAAGGGCGTAAACGCTCAAATATGCGGCTACACCGGCGACCAAGCCGCTTATTAAAGAAACTGCGGTAAAATTAAACATATGCAATTTAAGCATTTTAGGCACTTCAAGGAGTCCGGCTGCAAGAATTATAGGCGTCGCAAGAAGAAAGGAAAATCTTGCGGCATATTCATGCTTAAAACCGAGATAAAGAGCGGCAACCATAGTTATAGCGGAGCGGGATATGCCAGGAATCAAAGCAAAAGACTGAAATGCTCCTATAATAAGAGCGGCGGTGACGGTCATATCGGAAATCTTAGCTATGCCTTGTTTTCTTCTGCGCTTTTCGCCAAGATATAATATAACGCCGTTAACCATAAGAAATACTGCTGCTATAGACGTGATGCCGAAGAGCTTTTTCAGTTTATGGACGAACAGAAGCCCTATGATTCCGGCAGGTATCGTGGCAAGCGCAAGCAGGTATAATGTTTTGGAATCTTCGTTTATATTAAGGTTTTTGCTTTTTATGCCTGCAAAAAAACCTTTAAATAAATTAATCCAGTCTTTATAAAAGTATATAAGGAGCGCTAACGCCGTTCCGAGGTGAAGCACTACGAGGAAAGGCAAGAATCCTTCCGACTGCCTGTTAATTTTCCACCCTAAAATAGATGGAATTATAACCCCGTGCGCAAGGCTGGAAACGGGAAAAAGCTCCGTAACTCCTTGAAGAACGGCTAAAATTACGGCATGAAAAAGGGAAAGATGTATCATATTAACTCTGCCTCCGGCTGATTTTTACAATAAAAAATTAATTTTACATTTTATTTAATATAATTTGCCGCAAAATGTCAATAAAAATACGGGCAACATCCAATATCGTTTAGTTTGACGGTATCTTTGCATATAGTGTATAATTAAAATTAATAAAAAGTTTATAGCGTATAAATTTTAATTAATTTTCAAATAGAGGGGCATCAATGAAATTCGGAAGATTCAGGCATAAAACAGGGGAAATGAGAGAGTATTACGGAACGCTTTCTACCGACAAAGACAGGTCATTCGTTAATGTTATACAAAAATTTAGTTTTGAAGAAGATTTAAAATATCAATACGACGGCAAACAGTTGGAATTAGACGACCTAGAATTTTTGCCGCCGATTCATCCTACTAAAATTGTAGCGGTAGGACTAAATTATAAAGACCACGCAGCAGAAATGCAGACAAAACTGCCCGATGAACCTTTGCTTTTTATAAAACCTACTTCAAGCATTATCCCTCATCTTGGAACTATCGTAAGACCTGAGGTTTCAAAAAAGGTGGACTACGAATCCGAACTGGCGGTAGTAATAGGAAAAACCGCAAAAAACGTAAAAAAAGAAGCGGCTGCCGACTATATTTTCGGATACACCTGTTTGAACGACGTAACGGCAAGGGATTTGCAGGCAAAAGATATTCAATATACAAGATCTAAAAGCTTTGACACTTTTGCGCCAATCGGACCATATATAGAAACGGAAATAGAAAATCCTTCAAATCTTCAGATTAAAGGTTATCTTAACGGAGAATTAAAACAATCTTCAAATACTTCGAACCTGATTTTCAACCCTTACGAATTAATTGAATTTATTTCCGGAATTATGACGCTTTTTCCCGGAGATATAATTTCTACGGGAACTCCTTCCGGCGTAGGAAGTTTGAATAAAGGCGATATATTTGAAATCGAAATAGAAAACATCGGAAAGTTAAAAAACTTCGTAGAATAATTTAAAAAATAAACAATCTGACCAGTATAAATTAAGCAAGCAATTAATTAATGAATAAAATATCTGAACACAGGCTTTATAAATGGCTTGTTCTTTCAATAGCCGTTATAGCATCTTTTATGGCTATATTGGACATAAATATCGTCATAGTCGCGCTGCCAAAAATGATGTCCCACTTCGGAGTGAACGTAATAACTATAGACTGGGTCATTATAGCCTATACCATTACGTATTCTATAGTTATTCTTTTGACTAGTTTTTCAAGCAAAAAATACGGACTTAAAATTCCGTTTGCGGTTTCTATAGTTTTCTTCTTGATAGGTTCTGCATTCTGCGGATTTGCTCCCACATACAGAATAATGATAATATTCAGGATAATTCAGGCTGTAGGGGGCGCCGGCCTTATCCCGATATCGGTAAACCTTATCGCAAAATATTTTAAAAGCCACGAAAGAGGAACGGCTATGGGAATATGGACCATAGGCATAATGATAGCTCCGGCTCTCGGCCCTATAATCGGCGGATATTTTGTGGACTACGTGGATTGGAGGATGATATTTTATTTTAACGTTCCCATAGGAATACTGCTTTTTCTGGGCACTTTAATTTTGCTTGAAAACGATATACCGGAAAAACCTTTTGCTAAAAAGTTTGATTTTATCGGTTTTTTTCTGATAGCTATATGCCTTGGAACACTTTTATACGTACTTAACGAAGGGCAGACATTAGAGTGGGATTCTTCCGTAATAAGGCTTAATGAAATTATAAGCGCTGCGTCTTTTATACTTTTTGTCGTCGTAGAAATTTTTTCAAAAAAACACTTAATGGA
Organism: bacterium; assembly: GCA_021791295.1. The sequence goes on from JAJYWW010000086.1 coordinate 5,732, forward strand.
TTATTCGCTTTTTAAAACAAGAAATTTCGTCGCCGGAAATTTAGTCAATATGATAAGAGCGGGCGGTATTTTCAGCACTATGTTTCTTCTGCCTATATTCATAGAAAATATACTTAATTATAACGCTATGCATGCGGGTTTTTTAATGGCGCCTTTTGCTATAGCCGTTGCTATCGCTTCTCCTATAGCGGGGAAAATTTCCGATAAATACGGACCGAAATATTTAATGCTTGCGGGCATGCTGATTTTTGCGGCAGCAAATTTTTCGCTGGGAAGCATCTCGCTTCATACTTCCATTCCTTTTTTGATAAATAACCAGTTTTTAAGGGGCATAGGGGTTGGACTTATTAATGCTCCGGTTATGATGACCGTAATAAATTCGGCAAAATTTGAACAGATACCCGACGCTTCCGCATTGTATAATGTTTTATTTCAGATAGGAGCGTCTTTTGGGATAGCATGGTCTGGGGAAGAGCTGGCAGTAAGGCAGATATACCATTTAAATCAGTATGCAAGAGATATAAATTATAATTTCAGCAAATATCACGGGGTAATAAATTTTTTAAGCGGAGATTTAATCAGCAGAGGAAGTTCCGTCGTAAGGACGATAATTTATCCGTCTAATTCGGTTAAAGTTTTTGATTATATGATAAGCGAATTTTCTTTAATCGGAGCTTACGGAGACGTCTTTATCGCACTCGGCTATCTTTGCATAATCGGCGGAATTGCGGCTATCGGCGTAAAAAATATAAAAATTAAAAAACATTAAATATGTTGATTTAATAAAGCAATTATAATAATATATAATGCAAAATCGATTA
>JAJYWW010000097.1 GCA_021791295.1 bacterium
AAATGTTTTGCCGGACGCAATGTGTATGGCAAAAGGGATTACCGGCGGCTATCTTCCTATGGCGGCTACTTTGTTTACGCAGGAAATTTACGACGGGTTTCTCGGAAAACACGAAGACAATAAAACGTTCTTTCACGGACATACTTACACGGGAAATCAGCTTGCTTCAGCCTGCGCCGTAAAATCCGTCGAACTTTTCAAACAAAACGACCTTTTAAATAAAATGAAACCGGTTATCAAACGTTTTAACGAGCTTTTGAAACGGTTCTATGACCTTAAACATGTCGGAGATGTTAGAAATATAGGACTTATGGCGGGAATTGAATTAGTTAAAGACAAAGAAACCAAAGAACCGTTTACGGAACATGAAAGAATAGGACATAAAGTAATTTTAAAAGCAAGGGAGAAAGGCGTAATCATAAGACCGTTAGGCGGCGTCATAGTCTTAATGCCGCCGTTGGTTATAGACGAAAAGACCATTGAAACGCTCTGTTCCGTTGTTTACGAATCCATAGAAGAAGCAACGACGGCATAAATATATTATGAGTTTAAACACTTTAAATAAAGGCTATATAGGGGTATTTTTTTCCTGGGCTTTAGCCGTCGGGCTTTTTTACCCCGGAATTATTTTTTTAATGTTTTTAGAGTCCTGCGCTATCCCTATTTCTTCGGAAGTTGTTTTAATGGTTTCCGGTTTTCTTTCCGGCGAAGGCAAAATAAATTTTTATCTCGTAGTTTTAAGCGCCACACTTGGAACTTTGGCCGGTTCATCCCTGCTTTATTATATAGGCAAAAAAGGCGGAAGGCGTATAATAGAGAAATACGGAAAATATTTCTTGGTAAGTAAAAAAGACCTTGATAAAGCCGAATCCTGGTTTAAAAAATACGGTTCCATAACCGTTTTTATCGGCGTATGCCTTCCCGTTATTAAAACTTACATCGGTTTTCCTCCGGGCGCTTCCCTTATGAATTACAAAAAATTTGCCGTTTATATAATAATAGGCTCGCTGATATATAACACTGCCGTCGCTTATCTCGGCTTAGTAGTGGGACGAAACATAAACCTTTTCATTCCTTATTTTAAAAAATTCGGCATTATTCTTATAGTAGCCGTTATAGCGCTTATAGTTATATATTTGTACAGGCATATAAAAGAATCAAGATAATGACGATTATATAAATTTTATAATTATCATAATATTATAATAAAGATGTTTTCTAAAAAATCGCACCCTGCGGCAGCCGGCCGTTTCGCTTCATACGGCGAAATAGTTAATAATTTCAGCGTCCGCATAGCAGACTCAGGCAAAACCGGCAACGCCGATAAAGCAGGCGGAGGAATTATATCGCCGGTTTTGTTAACCGCAAACCTTCCTTATATTGTTGCATTATATTTTGTATCTTTAATAACCGCCATAATTTTGACGCTGTTTTTAAATACCGTATCCGGATTTACGTTGACTATAGAATATATTTTACTGTCGGTTTTTATTTTTTTTATATTGTACTTTACGATAAATAAAATAAAAAGTTTAAAAAACGAAATAAACGAAAACCCTTCCGCCAAAAACGTTAAAATAAAAAACTTTTTAAAAGAAGAAAAATCTTTCGACCTCGGTATTCTAAAAACTTCGGCTGGTAAAACAGGTAAGGCAGGAACGGGCGGTAAAAAATATCCGGACGTCGTTATCGGACTCGACGAGAAAAAAAGGTACGAACACATGCTGATAGTTTCGCCGACCGGAGGAGGAAAAACTTCCAACTATATAATCCCCGGAATTATTTCCGATGCTTCGTCATCCGGTATATCGGTTTTTGCGGTAGATATAGACAGTCCCTATTTATACGAAGCTGTTAAAAAAGACTGGAAAAAAACCGGCAAGAGGGTAGTATTGTTTGACCCTTATGCAGAATTTTACGAAGATTCGGTAAATTTTAATCCGTTGACCGATAAAAACGGCAAACCTTTAGCTGACGATAAACTGTTAAATATTGCTTCCATGCTTTTTCATACCGATAAAAACGAGATAAAAGGAGGCGACGTCCATGCCCATAAATATTACGCAAGAAGGTCCGCAGACCTGCTTTATGCCGTTTTTATTTATTTAAAATACAGATATGAAGGCAATTATTTCGACCTTTTTACGGTTAAATCGTTCTTTGAAAGAGGAGTCAAGTTTATCGAAAACGAAACCGTTAAATTTAAAGGGGAAAACGAAAAGAAAATAAAAAATTTATTTAATAATTTTATGGAACTTCCCGTTTACGAAAGAGCAAAAGTAATAACCGACGTATTAAACAATTTAGATTTTTTAAACGATACGAAGGTCGGAAAATATTTTAAAAGCAAAGATAAGGATAAAAATAATGATAAAGATAAAGATACCGAATGTTTTAATTTAGAAGACTTTTTTGATGAAGATACGCTGTTTATAGCAGGTATTCCGAAAGAAAAAATAAATTCGGGGGGAGGCAGGCTGATATCTTTTATTGCGCAACTATTTATAGACGGAATATACGAAAACAGAAGAAGCGGATTAAGGGAGAAAAACGGCGAAACTAAAGATGTAGAACGCAGTTTTTTTATTTATCTCGACGAATTTCCTGTTTTAACTTTAAGCGATTTCGATACGGAACTTGCAAATTTAAGGAAAACAAATACCGGCGTATGCATGACCGTTCAGGATACCGCTTTTTTAAAAGCTCGTTACGGCGATATCGCTTTAATTGCGTCGAATATCGGAACCCATATCGTTATGGGTCATGCCGGCTGGGAAACCTGCAAGTATTATTCCGAAATGTCCGGCGAGCGTTACGTATTGCATAAAGAATTTTTGAAAAAACATATCAACGATTTAGATTTCGGCGAATCCCCCGTAGCTTCAGGTTTATATCCCTTAATTTCGCCGGACGAATTAAAAAATATGGATAGAAATTCTGTTTTTGTTTACACGAAATACATAAACCCTTTTATATTGAGCCTGCATTAATACTGAGTCAGGGATTGGCGAACTTCGCCGGACTTAAGTCCGCTGCCGCCCGCAATAACTATTTTTGCATATTTATTGCGGAAATCATAGTGTCCGCAAGGTTTTTATAGGTAGAAGAAGAAGCATTTTTTTTGAGTATGTAATAGTATTTCAGGGCAAGTTTTTTATTTTTTAAATATTTCATATATATGTATGCTATCTGGGACAGCTCGTACTGAAAATGTTTGCCGGAGGCGTCAAGCCCGTATCCTTTATTAAAATCGTCGAGCGAAAGTTTATATTTTTTCTGCGAATAATTTATTAGCCCAAGATAATAATAAACGTCGTATAATATGTTTTTGTTCTTTTTTTCTTTCGAGAATCCGTTATTTAAAATTTGTTCAAAATAATATTCCGCCTTTATTGTATTATTTTCGCCGAATTCATTTTTTCCGAGATAATAAAGATTTCTTATTTTATTTTCGGGTTTCATTAAATTTATGCTGTTTTTTAACAGGGCAGTATAATTTTTATTAAGATTTAATTTTTTGTATAGTTTTAGTTTTAATTCTATTATTTTATCCGTCGGCTTTAAATCCTTTATAGCCTTTAAATTTATTTTATTAAGAAACGAAAGAGATTTTTTGTAATTTTTCATTTTAAAATAGATATATGCGTTAAGATATAAGTTTTTATATTTTTTCGCATAAAGCAGAGCGGATTTAAAGTTCTTTTCGTTAAGTTTAATTTTAGCGAGGTACGCATAAGTTTTAGGTATTATATACTTAGAGGGAATTAAAAAACTTATTTTATCGAAAGTTTTAAAAGCATCTTTATATTTTTCGGTTTTTTTAGATTTATAGTCGTTTTTTACTATCTTATATAACAGTCCTGCCGCTTTTTTTTCGGTTTCGGTTTTTTCTTTTCCTTTTATAGGGCGAATGGAGCCGGAATCGAAAAGTATTCGTTTCACGTATTTTAATTCTTTTTCCGGTTCGTTTAAAGTTTTATAATATGAAGCCAAAAATTTTAAAGATTTCATTTCGATGCCGGGATAGCTTATTTCTAAAGACGCATTTTTAATATATTTAATTCCTTTTTTATTATTCTGCTTAACTAACGACATTCCGTAATAAGCTAAACTGTTTTTATAATAGTATCCGGTGCAGTATCCGGAAGATTTAACAAAATAGTTTTGAGCAACGGCGTATTTTTGCTCATCGTATGCTATCATTCCGGTATAGTAGGATTTGAAACACGACTCTTTCTTTTTCTTGAAAAATAAATTTTTTATGCTTAATATTAAAAGAGCTCCGGGAAAATTTTTTTTATGATTGATAAGATAATTTAAATAAACCGTTTTGAAATAACCGCTTCTTTTTTTTAAAAATATGGATTTTTGCAAAATTTTTTTAACATGGTCTTTATCGTAAAGTTTGTCGGCGTTTTTCACGACTCCGCAAGAAGCGTAAGATAAAGTTAAATATACGAGCGACCTGTCGTAAAGTTTGCTTCCTTTTTTGCTTTTAGTTAAAAGAAAATCGAAATCCCGTATCGAGCGTCTGTAATTTTTTAAATTAAAATCGCATCTCGCCATATAATATATAACGTTATAAATATCTTTATAATCGGGATTTTTATAAATTACTCTTTGAAAATAAGGTTTTGCCAAGAAAAAATTTTTTTCTTTAAAAAGAACTTTTCCGGTAAGGAAATAGACGCCGGAATATAATTTTTTCCCCATTTTAAAGTTATTTAATATGTATTTAAGATTCATGCGCGCATTGTAATAACTGCCGGCTTTATACTCTTTTAAAGCTTTTTCATACAGTTGTTCCGCTTTTGAAGGTGCGGCAGCCGTTTTAGCATTTGCGCCGAAAATAAAAAAACTTTGCGCAAAAGCGGAAAATATCAGCGCAATATATATAAAGATGATTTTATTTTTTATTTTTTTCATATCTTTTTAATTTTTCTATTAAAGTAGTTCTGTTAAGCCCCAGCATTTTTGCGGCTTTTTCTTTTACACCTCCGGAAATTTTCATGGCTTTTTCAATAATTTCTCTTTCCGCAGATTCCATTTTTTCTTTTAAATTAATTTTAAAAGGTTCTTCGTTAAACCGCGTTATAATTTTTTCGTCTATATTTAAATCTTCCGTACGTCCATAGCGTAAATTTTCTGAATAGATAATATTATTCGATTTTTTTAAATATTTATCGGGAATATCTTTTTCGGTTATCAAACCGCCTTCGTTTAATACTACCAGCATTTCCATTAAATTTTCAAGTTCCCGGACGTTGCCCGTCCACGGATAGTTTAAGAGTATATCGAAAGCATCTTCGGAAATTCCGTAAACCGAGTCGTTCTGGTAATTGCCGAATTTTTTTAAAAAATAGTATATAAGAATGATAATATCGGTCTTTCTTTCTCTTAAAGGCAGCAGGTGAACGGGTATTACGTTAATTCTGTAATAAAAATCTTCTCTGAATAGATTTTTGGCGATAAGTTCTTCTAAATTTTTATTAGTAGCGGAAATAATTCTTACGTCTATTTTTTTTGTTTTTACCGAACCTACCGGCTCTATTTCTCTTTCCTGAATAACCCTTAAAAGTTTTACTTGAAGAGAAGGACTCATATCGCCTATTTCGTCCAAAAACAGCGTAGATTTATCCGCAAGGTCTAATCTGCCCAGCTTGTCGGTAAAAGCACCCGTAAAGGCGCCTTTTTTATATCCGAACAGTTCGCTTTCCAGAAGTCCTTCCGGAAACGCTCCGCAATTTACCGATACCATGGGGCGTCCGCTCCGTTTGGATTTATTATGTATTAATCTTGCTATCAGTTCTTTGCCGGTGCCGGATTCACCGGTTATAAGAACCGAACTTTCCGAAGGCGCGATTCTGCATATTTTTTTTACGGTTTCGGCGATATGCTCCGAAATTCCATAAATATTGACGCCGGTATCTTTAACGTCTTCATTTTCGGCAGATAAATCTTCAAGCAGTGTAGATTCTTTATCGATAAAAGCGTTGTAGCGCTTCTTTTTGAAAATTTTAGCGTCGATAAACCTTTCATAAGCCAATTTTTCGATATTTCCCGAATGAATTACGTGGTCTATATTATGTTTTATTAAAAAAATCACGTCCCGTTCGTTTAATTTGTTTAAGTTTTCTATATAAACATAAAGCTTAACGTTTCTTTTCGGTTTTATCGCCGATATTTCTTTTATGTAATTTTCGTCGTATTCGGTTATAATGTATGTATTGCTGTTGAAACTGCGCGGCAGGTTTTTGAAACCGGCGGATACGGCGATATTGTCTTCCGGCAAAGTCCGCGAGAGAGCTTTTTTTATAGTTTCTACCGTTTTTTTTCGTTCAGACAATATATAAACTAAATATTCGTTTTTTTCCGTTTGACTAATATTATTCATATTATTTATAATTTATATACTATGCTGACTATAATAATAGA
>JAJYWW010000033.1 GCA_021791295.1 bacterium
GCAGTCTTTAAAATATAAACCTCAGCTGGTTATATGGCCTGAAACCGCGCTCCCGTATATTATCTCGGTTTATCCTTTTTACTGGAACAAGGTTATGGGATTTGCCGAAAAGCATAAAATAGATATAGTTTTCGGCGCGATAGGGTTTAAATTTTTTAATTTTACGTATCATTATTATAACAGGGACTATATGTTTACCGATAAAGGAAAGTATTACTATTACGACAAACATCATTTGGTTCCATTTGGAGAATATATACCGTTAAAGAAACAGCTGCCTTTTTTGGCGCATATTTTAAAGGGAGCGGGAATAGGAAACTTTACTGCCGGTAAAAAATTCAGGATTTTAAAAAACGGCAAATTAAAAATAGGCTCTATGATATGCTACGAAGCTTATTTTGACGGACTCGTAAGGCATTTTCCAAAAAACGGAGCAAATCTTTTCGTAAGCATTACGGACGATGCATGGTACGGAAAAACGTCGGCTCCTTATCAGGATATGTCTATGACGGTTTTTCCCGCGGTTGAAAACGAAAGATATATAGTCCGCGCAGGAAACTCAGGCATAAGCGGAATAATATCGCCCGTCGGAAAAATTATAGGCGAAACACGGATATTTAAACGGACTTATATGATAGGCTACGCTAAATTAATTAATAGAAAGACTTTTTTTGCATTATATGGTAATATATTTGCTTATATATCTGATATTGTTTTTATAATTTCAATGTTATACGTTTTGATATTAAAACTGTTTCCCGCATTAAATATTTATAGAGAAAAATAAAGTTAAATTTAAAAAAATATACTTATCCGGAGGTTTTTAAATGTCTGCAGCTTCAACGCAGGGTGATTCACTTTTTAACGTAAGTCTTTTGGAAAGAAGTATGAAAACCCTCGAAGAAAAATTAGAAAAACTGCGGAGGGCGCTTTGAAGTCGATATTTCCGCAAAAAGACTTGAAGAAATAGAAGAAATTTCTTCAAAAGAAGATTTTTATAAAGATATTAATTATTCCAAAGAAATATTAATAGAAAAATCGGCTATTGAAAATAAGATTAAACCTTTTTATTCCGTTTACGAAGAGTTTAAAAACATAAAAGATCTATACGATATTTCTATAGAAGAAAACGACGAAAAAATGCTCGAAGAAATTTTCGCCGGCGTAAAATCTTTAGAAAAAAACGTATCCGCTTTAGAAATGGATACTACGCTTTCCGGAAAAGACGACAAGTTAGACGCTATAGTAGAAATTCATGCGGGATCCGGCGGCACCGAATCCATGGATTTTGCAAATATGCTTTTAAGAATGTATCTCAGGTGGGCGGAGCGCAGAAAATTTAAAACGGCTATAATGGAGTTTAACGCAGGCGAAGAAGCGGGAGTTAAAAGCGTTACTTTCACCGTCCACGGTAAATATGCCTACGGTTATCTTAAGGCGGAAAGCGGCGTCCACAGGTTAGTAAGGATTTCTCCTTTCGATGCAAACAAAAGAAGGCATACTTCTTTTGCTTCGGTATTCGTTTATCCTGAGATAGACGATTCTATCGACGTAGTTATCGACGAAAAAGACCTTAAAATAGACACTTACCGTTCCAGCGGAGCAGGCGGACAGCACGTCAATACTACCGATTCCGCAGTCAGGCTGACGCATATCCCAACGGGCATAGTAGTCGCCTGTCAGAACGAAAGGTCTCAGCATAAAAACAAAGATTCGGCATATAAACTTTTAAGGGCAAGACTTTACGATTATTATAAAAAAAAGCAGGAAGAGGAAGAAGACAAGGTTAATAAAACAAAAAAGGAGATATCTTGGGGTTCGCAGATAAGGTCTTATACGCTAAATCCAAACCGCGTTATTAAAGACCACAGGACTGGGGTTACCATATACGACGATAAAAGCGTCTTCGACGGCGACATCGACGAATTTATAAGCGCATATCTGCTGGGCGTAAGAGCATAAAAATATTACGGTGCCGGAATTGAATTCCGGCACTATCACAAAATTGAAACAGGGTGCCGGAATTCAATTCCGTCCTGTATTATAAATGAAGGAGGCATGTTTTGGAGCAGGAATTAAATGTTTTGGAAAATAATCGTTTAGATAAATTAAATAAATTAAAAGGAAGCGGAATTAACCCTTTTTCAAACGATTTTAAAAAAAAGGAAAATATAAAGAACATAATAGAAAAATTCGGCGCCAACGATAAATATTTTTTTGAAAATAACAGAGCAGAAGTGGAAACCGCCGGAAGGATAATTATTATAAGAAGTTTCGGCAAGGCGGCTTTTTTCAGGATAAGGGACGGCTTTGGAGAACTTCAGTGCTATATCCAGAAAGACGGGATACCCGAAAAAGATTTCGAACTGTTTAAAGAATATATGGATGCCGGAGATATTTGCGGCGTCAAAGGACATCTTTTCAGGACGAAAACCGACGAATTGACTATTAAAGTAGAAAATATCCGGATTTTAACGAAGTCTTTGCTCCCTCTTCCGGAAAAATGGCATGGACTCAAAGATATCGAAGTCCGATTTAGAAAAAGATACGTCGATTTAATAGCCAATCAGGAAGTGAGGGAAATTTTTAAGAAAAGAGCCGAAGCCATAAGATTTTTCAGATCTTTTTTAGACGCAAACGATTTTATCGAAGTAGAAACGCCTATGATGCAGGCTAACCCTGGCGGGGCCACCGCAAGACCTTTTAAAACGCATCATAACGCTCTTAATTTAGAGCTTTATATGAGAATAGCCCCCGAATTATACTTAAAAAGGCTCGTAGTAGGCGGATTTGACCGCGTTTACGAAATCGGAAGGAATTTCAGAAACGAAGGAATATCCGTCCGGCATAACCCTGAGTTTACGATGCTGGAATTTTATACGGCTTACTCAGAAAACAATTCTCTTATGGAATTCGTCGAAAAAATGATGTCGGAACTTGCGTTAAAAATTTGCGGCAATTACGAAATAGAGTATGGAACGGGAAAATTGAATTTTAAGCCGCCTTTTAAAAAAATTAAACTTAAAGACAGTTTAATAGAAATCGGCGGATTTAAACCGGAAGAAATAGATACCGCAGAAAAAGTTTTTGATATTTTGACGAAAAGAAACACTCCGGGCATAAGCAAAACTGACAGTCTCGGAGAATTATTAACTATTTTATTCGATGAAACGGTAGAGCCTAAACTTATAAATCCTACTTTTGTTACAGATTATCCGGTAGAAAGCTCCCCGCTTGCGAGGCGAAACGATAAAGACGGTTCGGTGACCGAAAGATTCGAGCTTTTTATAGCAGGAAGAGAGATAGGCAACGGGTTTTCGGAACTAAATGATCCGCTCGATCAGGAAGAACGTTTTAAAATGCAGGTAGAAACAAAAATTAAGGAAGGTTTGCCTGCGGAAATGGACGACGATTATATAGAAGCTTTGAAGCAGGGGCTTCCTCCTACCGCAGGATGCGGGATAGGCATAGACAGGGTAGTTATGCTGCTGACGAATTCTCATTCTATAAGAGACGTTATATTGTTTCCGCTGCTTAAACCGGTTAAATAAATAAAATCTATGCCGGTCAATCTTTATAATTAATTAAATTGACAAAATAAATAATGAGCTTTCATACTAAAATAGCCCTGCATTATTTAAAGCCGAAGAATAATTCTTTTATATCCCTGCTCAGTTTAATATCCGTAATGGGAATAACTATAGGAGTAATGGCTCTTATCGTGGTTATATCCGTAATGAGCGGTTTCGACCATGCTTTAGAAAAAAAAGTAATAGGCATAGAGTCGCAGGTCATAGTTTTAAATTATAACGGCTTTGTAAACAACTATAAAAACGCTATAAAAAAAATACGTTCGGTTAAAGGCGTAAACGACGTTTCTCCTTTTATATACACGGACGTCATGATAACTTCGTCAAGCACCTCTGCCGGCAGCGTGTTAAGGGGCATAGACGTAAATTCCGAAGAAAAAGTTACCGATTTAAAAAAATATTTGATAAAAGGCAGTCTGTCCGGTTTAAACGCTAAAAACGAAAACGAAATAGTTCTCGGTAAAGTTTTAGCTCAAAATCTGGGAGTTTCGGTTGGAGACAGGGTTACTATAATTTCGCCGGAAGGGCGCATCACTCCTTTCGGCGTTATGCCTAAGACTGAAAGATTTATCGTTTGCGGTATAATAAACAGCGGAATGTATAATTACGATTCCACGTTTTCTTTTATATCCGTTAAAAATGCCCAGAATTTTATAGGATTGTCATCGCAAACCGTTACCGGTTTGGAAGTAAAACTAAACAGTTTGGGTTCTGCAAATTATCTTGCTAAAAAAATTGCAGATAAATTAAACGCCCGAACTGCCCCATCTTCTTATTACGCTTTAAGTTGGGAAGAATTAAATAAAAATTTATTTTCCGCTATAAAATTAGAAAAACTTACGATGTTTGTTATCCTGTTCCTTATAGTTTTAGTGGCGGCGTTCAATATTATCTCGACGCTTATAATGGTCGTCATGGAAAAAAGAAAAGATATAGCGGTATTAAAATCCATAGGAGCTTCGTCTAAAGATATAATGATTATTTTTATCGCTCAGGGTCTTATTATAGGGTCTATAGGAACCGCCCTTGGGCTTATATCCGGATTTTTAATAGGATATTTAGAAGAAACATATCATATAATAAGCCTGCCGTCGTCGGTTTACTATATAACCGCACTTCCGGTAAGGATGACCGCCGGAGAATTTGTAATTATAGGTTTTTGCTCAATATTCCTAAGTTTTATAGCTACGCTGTACCCTTCTTATAAAGCTGGTAAAATAGACCCCGCCGAAGGAGTAAGATATGAGTAATACAGCCGTTTCATTAAAAAAAATAGTCAAGATTTTTAAAACGGGAAATGAAACCGTAAATATTTTAAACGAAGCCGATTTTGAAATAAAAAAGGGCGATACCGTTGCCGTTACCGGAGAATCAGGCACGGGGAAAAGCACGCTTCTCCATATAATGGGAACACTGCTTAAACCTGATTCAGGCAGCATTGAATATTTCGGCCAATCCGACGTTTATTCTCTTTCCGATGACAATCTTGCCCGTTTCAGAAATAAAAACATAGGTTTTGTTTTTCAATTTCACTATCTTTTAAACGAGTTCAGCTGCTTAGAAAATGCGGCGATGCCGTTACTGATAAGAAAAGAAAACAAAAATACGGCGTTTAAAATTGCGAAGGATTATCTTTGCGAAATGGGTCTCGAAAACAGGCTTAATTTTAAGCCGTATATGCTTTCGGGCGGGGAACAGCAGAGGGCGGCAATTGCAAGGGCGCTCGTATGCTCTCCGGAGGTTATATTAATGGACGAACCTACCGGCAATCTTGACCCGCGCCACGCGGGAAAACTTCATGAAATAATTATCGGACTCAATAAAAAATACGGGAAAACCCTTGTCATAGTTACTCACGACGCAAACTTTTCCGATATGATGAACCGTAAAATTAAAATTTCCGGCGGGTTAATAGAAGAGCCCAATTTGTGATGGTGCCGGAATTGAATCCCTGCACCATAATATATAATATGAATTGACATAATCGCTAATATTTGATAGTTTATTAAAATGAAATTTTTTAAGCATATATTTTTAGGAATTATTATAGCCGGCGTTTTGATTTTAAATTCTATTAACGCTTATGCTGCACTGAACAATAAGAACGTCTGGACAGGTTTTTTTTATCAGAAAGGCTCCCCCGCCTTAACATCCATAAAAAAATCTTTTTCCGAAAGTTTTAAAAAATATTTAAATTCGGGAAAGCCTTATTTTGTTTTTGCTTATACTAAATTAAAAACCAAGCCTTACTTTAACTACGACAAAAAAATAAACTTAGTCCGAATAAAAAAACTCGGCATAGTTTATCGTTCAAATTACATTGTAACCGGAAGCATTTCTAGATTCGGCTCTAATTTTACGGTTCATGCTATGTTTATAGACGTGTCGAACGTTTATAGGTCTAAAACCGTTAATTTATCGGGAAACGGTACAAAGCAGTTTAATAAAGACATCAATTTATTATCGTTAAAAGTATCTAATTTTATATACGGCAATATCGAAAAAATTAAGACGCCTAAAAAGACTGTTTTTAATAAAATTATATATGCCGTAAGAGTCAAAGGAAACGTCAGGGTCGGCAAAGGTTTTATAATGAACCGCATTGAAGTTAATAAAGGCGGCGAATATTCTATCAAAAAAATTAACGACAGCGTAAAAAAACTTTACAAAACCGGATACTTTAAAAATGTTTTAGTTAACGTTAAGCCTCATGGAAATCAGCTTATAATAACTTTTATAGTATCGGAAAGACCTCTTATAAAGTCTATAAAATACACGGGGAACGGTTCCGTAAGCGTTAAAAAAATTAAAAAAATTATAAACGTAAAACCGGAAAGA
>JAJYWW010000006.1 GCA_021791295.1 bacterium
CGGTTTCTGCAGTCGTCGGATTATCTTTTCTGGTTTCCGGATGCGCTAAATCTAAAACGCCTACGGCAAGCTCTAAGGTTCCGTCCGGAACGCTTACCATTTCAGGCTCTACAATGCTTTATCCGTTAAATTCGGTATGGTCGGTAGAGTACCACAAGCTTAATCCGGGCGTTACGGTTTCCGTTGCCGGTACGGGTTCGGGTTTTGGAATTTCCAATGCCGCCGACGGAAATATTACCATAGGAGCGTCAGACGCTTATCTCACTAAAGCGTTCAAAAAAAGGTACCCCAATTTAATTAACGTTCCGGTTGCTCTCGACGATGCGCAGGTTATCTATAATATCCCTGGAATACCAAACAACGTTAATCTTAAAATGACGCCTAAATTAGTCGCCGAAATTTATATGGGCAAGATTAAAAACTGGGATAATCCTGCATTTAAAAAATTAAATCCGCAATATAAGTTTCCAAATCTTCATATTTTCGTAGTCCACAGAGCGGATGCGAGCGGAACTACGTTTGATTTTACAAGCCTTTTAACCGATACGTCTAAAGCATGGGCAAAGAAAGTAGGAAGAAGCCTTTCTCCTGATTGGCCGGCGGGCAGCGGTTATCTTGGAAGCGATGCAGTCGTCGCCGCCGTTAAAAGTACGGCTGGCGGTATAGGCTATGTCGGCCTTGGCTGGGTTTTGGAATATCATCTTGCGAGCGCAGCTATGTTGAATAAAGCCGGTAATTACGTCGTCGGTTCCGTTAAAACGATAGCCGCAGCGGCTAATTCTGCATTAAAACAGGGCAGTTTCCCTGCCGATTTTGATAAATCTATAGTTTGGAACGTTTCTGCGAAAAACGCATATCCGGATTCAAATTTTGAATTCTGGATGATTAAGAAAAAACAGCCCAATTCTTCTACTAAGAAATCTATTAATGATTTAGTAAACTGGGCGTTAGGTCCCGGGCAGGCCGCAAAATATACTGTCAAGACCGGCTTTGCTCCGCTTCCAAAATCTGTTTTACCGAACGTTAAAAAACTTTTGGCGCAGGTAAAATAAAAATTATTAACTGATTCATGTAAGCGGCGCGATTTGCAGATTAATAAAAATCTCTTATCGCGCCGTTTATTATAATTTATATTGTATATATATTACCTAAGTTATTTTTTTTAGGAAAATTAAAAATAATATGCTATAATTAAAAAAAATTAATTGACGTCTAACCTGAATAAAAAATATACGCTATAAAACAGGCATAATACTTTAATGTTCAACTTAAAATATAAAGACGATTTTTTTAAATTTACTCTATCGATGTTTGTTTTAGCCGTCGTAGTAATTTTTTTAATAGCCGTTATAATTATATTATACTATAGTTACCCATCAATAAGCAGGTACGGCATATCTTTTTTGTGGAAAAAAGAATGGAATCCTCCGGCGGAAATATTCGGCGCTCTAACTTTCCTTGCAGGTACTTTTTTAGTTACGTTTCTTGCTCTAATTTTTGCCATTCCTTTAAGTTTAGGCACCGGCATTTTTTTACAGGAATATTGCCCATTTTTTTTAAGAGGAATTTTTACTATTATTATCGAAATGCTTGCGGGCATACCAAGCGTTATTTTTGGCGTCTGGGGCGTTTTGACCGTAGTTCCGTGGATAAGGGAATCCGTCGAACCTTTTTTTAGCAGGCATTTTTCCGGAGTATCTTTTTTAAAGGTTGAAGAAAATATAGGCTACGGTATCCTTGCGGCCAGTATAATCGTGGCTTTTATGATATTGCCGATAATAGCTTCTATAACTAAAGATTCGCTGTCTTCCGTACCCAAGCTGGCTAAAGACGGAGCGCTGGCAATGGGCGCTACAAAATTGGACGTAATAAAAGACGTTTCCATGCCTTATGCTTTGAACGGAATATACGGAGGAATAATTTTAGGATTCGGAAGGGCGATAGGCGAAACTATTGCTACCGTGCTTTTAATAGGAAATCAGGCCGTCGTTCCAAAATCTTTATTCAGCGTCGGATATACAATATCTTCAATGCTCGCAAATACTTTTACCTTTGCGGTTATCAGCCCTATATATGCTTCTGCGGAAGTCGAACTGGCGCTTATTCTTTTGCTGATAAGCCTTATAGTTAATATCGTCGGGAGAAATATTTTAAACAGGGTCATAGGCGGAAGATTCAGCAGGTCCCAATTTGGCGGCGGTTGATAAAGTATAGGCAATTAAAATAAAAATAATAAATAATAACGGCAATAATCATAGCTAATTTTTATATACGCTGAAATATAATAAATATATATAATATATTATTATGGAACATCAACAATACGAACCGGTTTTTCCAATAGATAAAGGTTATCTCAAAAGAAAAAAAATATATAATAACCTTGCATTCCTTTTTGCCGTGGTAGCTTTTCTTATAGGAGCTTATCCGGTTTTTAATATTCTTTACAAAGCTATAGCTATAGGCTATAAATATCTTAACTTTAGTTTTATTTCTACTCTGCCGACGGGTTTTCCCATAGGCGCCGAGGGTGGCATATTAAACGCCATTATAGGCGACGTATATCTTGTAGTTATAGCGTCGGTCTTAGCAATTCCTCTGGGCATCGGGACGGGTTTATATTTATCGCTTTTCGGTAAAAAAAGAACGAACTATTTTTTAAGGCTTTTAAACGAGCTTATGATAGGAATACCGTCTATAGTATGGGGTATCGTGGGATTTTATATATTTTCCACTAATGCAGGATTTGGTTTCCATTTCGGATTTTCTGCCCTTGCAGGAGGTTTGACTCTAGGTTTTATAATGACGCCGATAGTAGCATTGCTTACGGAGCAGGCTGTTAATCAGATTCCTGCAAGCTATATAGAGGGTGCGCTTGCGCTGGGAGCTACTAAATTTCAGGCTGCAAAATCAGTCATACTTAAAGCGGCGCTTGGCGGCATATTTATTGGGATACTGTTAGGGGTAATGAATATTATCGGACAGACTGCACCCCTTTTATTTACTAATTACTATAACACCGGTTTGCCTACAGGGGTTACCGGTCCAGGAGGAGCCGTGGGAGACATGGCGATGCTTATTTTTATATATATTCATGAACCTTCGAGGATATTGCATTACAAAGCAGAAGCAGCTTCCGTAGTATTATTGCTGTTTATATTTTTATTAGACATTGGATTGAGGCTCATAAACTATTTAGTTAAAAAATTTATTCTATAAAAAACAAAAAAGGAATCGTAATTTTATGTCAAATGAGAACAACGACTTAAAACCGGTAAAATCGGCCGACGGCAATATTGATAATATAATAGTAAACGTAAAGAATTTAAATTTTTATTACGGGAATTATCATCTGCTAAAGTCTGTAAATCTTTATTTTAAAAAAAATTCGGTATGCACGCTTTTAGGGCCTTCCGGATGCGGCAAATCTACTTTTTTAAGAACCTTGAACAGGATGAACGATTATACGGAGGGCGCAAAGCTGACCGGCGAAGTTTTGATAGACGGAAAAAATATATACGATAAGTCGGTTGACGTTGTAGAATTAAGGCGAAATATAGGCATGGTATTTCAGAATCCTAACCCGTTCCCTAAATCTATATTTGAAAACGTTGCTTTTGGACTAAAAATTCACGGCATAAAAAATAAGGATTTTATCGTTGAAAGGGTCGAAAAGTGCCTTAAATATGCCGGTCTTTACGATGAAGTCAAAGATAAACTGAATAAATCCGCTTTATCTCTTTCGGGAGGACAGCAGCAGAGATTATGCATCGCAAGGGCTATAGCAACAAATCCTTCGATATTATTAATGGACGAACCGACGGCATATCTTGATCCGGTTTCAACCAGCATCATACTTGATTTGATTAATTCCTTTAAAAAATATTATACTATTATAGTCGTCAGTCATAACGTTCAGCAGTCCGGCAGAATTTCGGATTACAGCGGGTTTTTTTTAGACGGGGAGCTGATCGAATTCGACGAATCGGGAAATTTCTTTACAAGACCTAAAGACAAAAGAACGGAAAATTTTATAACAAGCCGTTATTAAAAAAATATTAAATAAATAATATAAGAGAGAGGGGTTACGGTGAATATTTTAGATAGCGAGTTGATGAAATTAAAGAGCGGCGTCGTTGAGATGGGAGAAATAGTTGCAAGTCAGCTTAGCAGCGCAACCAAATTTTTATTTGAAAGAGATAAAAACCTTGCTGAGCAGACTATTAAAAATGATTTGAAAGTTAATTCGCTTGAAGTAGGCATTAACGAGAGTTGCATAAAACTGCTTGCCCTTTACCAGCCCGAGGCGGCAGACTTAATGTTTATAACGACCACCATGAAAATAATAACCGACCTTGAAAGAATGGGGGATTTATGCGCTTCGATATGCCAAATCGGATTAAAACTTACCGACGGGCCGTCCTTTTCGGAACAATTTAAATGCGTTTATTCGTATTTTGAAGACGTTGCGGCAAGAGACGACGAGATGCTTAAAATGGCCATTAAAATGTTTTCCGATGGAGTCAGGGAAAATTTAGGATTAAGAGACGTAATTATAAAAGATGAAAACGTTATAGACTTATTGTCTCATAAAATCGTTGTGGATATAATAAATAATTCGATAAAAAATTTAAATACCTTAGAAAATAATATAACCTATATCTTTATAGCCCGCAAGTACGAAAGGTTTGCCGACCACGCCCAAAAAATTATGGAACTTTTGCTTTATATGGATCTTGGCAAAGATTTAAGGAATTTGCCGGAGTATTAATCTTTTAACCCCATGCCGAGAGCGTTGTAAACGCTTATTGCATCTTCCTTAACCGATAAATTTTGATTTATAAGATTGTATTCCGAATTGAGCAAATTTTCTTTATAGGTAAGGTAAGTTATTTTGGAAGAAATTCCCGTTTTATACTGCACTTTATAAATATTGAAAAGTTTTAGCGCATAACGGTAATTTTTTTCGTAACTTTTTAGAGTTTGAGTATCTTTTTGGAAATCGGCAAGCGCGCTGTCGGTTTCGCTGAAAGCGTTTATTACCGTATTCCTGTAATTCAATACAGCTTGCTGATACTGCAGTTTAGACCTTTTATATATGCTTATATTTGTTTTGTAATTAAATATGGGCGCAAGAATATCTAATCCGAAATTCCAAACGCTGTTAGCGTCTGTGATAAAATTATCTAAGCTGGGGCTTGCATATCCGTAACTTCCGGTAAGGTTAAATACTGGAAAAAAATTGGCGAGACTTTCTTTTTTGGCGTAAGCATATGCAAGGACGTTATATTCCGCTTCTTTAACGTCAGGTCTTTGAGTTAAAATTTCAGATGGAATATTCGGCGGTATTAACTTGTAATAATGGTTATCGTTAAAGTTTAAAATGTTTTTTATGTTAGATTTAACGGTTAGCTTAAAACTTTCCGGAAATTTTCCCAGATAATATGCAAGCGTATTTTGCGTAATATCTTTTTGCTTTATAGAATCGTTAATATCTGTTTTTAAAATTTCAAGGTTTATTTTTGTATTTACTATTGGTTCTGCATCGGTTAGGCCGTCTTTATACTGAACTTCATAAAGTTTTAAAATCTCTTTTTCCGCTTTATATTCTTTTTTTAAGTTAACAATGGATTCCTTTAAAGCCTTAATTTCAAAATAGGCCTGCGCAACGTTGCTTATAAGGGTAAGTTTTACCACGTCGGCATCCTCCTTAGATACGGAAACATTAGCTTTTGCCTGTTTAACCGCATTATTTACCTGGTTCCAGACGTCTAATTCATATGAAGCGCTTAAACCTGCCTGGTTTAAATTATAAATAATAGTAGAGGGGGAACCGGATGAAGATTTGCCGGAAAACATAGAAGTTTCGTAACCAGGAATTTTATTTCTCGTTGCATCGTAGCTAAAATTGACGGTAGGGAGCAGGTTCGATTCGTTTTGCGAAACGTATGTTTTTGCAATCTGAATATTTTTTATAGCGATTATATAATTTAAATTGTTTTTTAACGCCTTTGATACTAAATCGTCAAGTTTATTGCTTTTAAAATTTTTCCACCAGTCGTTTTTTATTTTAAAATTTTCGTTATTTAACGCATATTTAAATCTCTTAGGGATTTTAACGGTAATTTTTTTTGGATGAGTAAATAAACTGCATCCGCTAAGAAAAAACATAGACCCGAAAGCAGTAAAAAAAAATAAGAGCAAAGTATTTTTAATTTTCATAATTTTATAGCTTAAGTTTGTATTTTTTTTTATGTTGTTTTTTATTGACTGAATTTTAAATTTATTATATTCTAATTATACTGACTATAAAGTCATATTGTCAATTAAAAAATTTATAATTTAATAAT
>JAJYWW010000192.1 GCA_021791295.1 bacterium
TAAGCTATGGGAAACGTAAAACACACTTTTAGTTTAAGGGTTGATAACACCGAAATATATGAAAGTTTGAAACAAATATCAAAAAAAAGAGGATATCGCAGCGTAAATAAACTGATTAACGATATTCTAAAGGAAGCTGTCAGCAAAGAGGCGACTTTACCCGGCATATTTTATAAAACTAAAGAAGTAGATAAGTATATAAAACTTAAAAGAGAAGATATTTATGACAGGTTCTAAAAAAGTATTTATAGATACTAATATATGGATTTATGCTTTCCTGTCGGAAAAAAGCAATAAAGAAAAAAATAAAATAATTTTACAATTTCTGGAGGCCGAGATAAAACAAAACTTACTCACTACCTCAATTCAGTGTATTAATGAATTTCATAATGTATTAAACAGAAAATACGGCGTTTCGGATAAAGAAATAGGACAATATATAAACGGCATATGCGAAATTTCGGAAATTATTCCTTTAAATATATACGTTTATTGGAAAGCATCAGATCTGATAAAAAAGTTTAAATTTTCTTTCTGGGATAGCCTTATAGCTTCTGCGGCGGTTTTAAACGATGTCGATATAATATATTCCGAAGATTTTCAAAATAATTTAAAAATTGAAAAAAATCTTAAAATATTAAATCCATTCAAAAATTGTTTGAATATATAAAAAAGCGTCATCTCAATGTAGGCGGGAATCCTAATAAAAAATTTGCAACAGCAAGTTAACGCGACAATAAAAAACGCTATCGGTATAAATATGTGAAAAATATTATTTTATCGGTTTTATTTTTATTAATTACTTTGCAAATTTTTGGTGCATTTAATCAAAAACCGGTATTTGCATCTCCTTCGGTCGCTTTCGACCGCATAGGAATAGTCGTAGGAAGCTATCATTTTAATAACGACGGCAGCCATGCCTGGCGCACTCCGACTGCGCATTACGAAGAATATAACCCGGGAGTAACGGCATTTTTTAATGTAAAAGGCGTTCCGCTAATAAATCAGGCTGGAATTTCGTATATCACAAAAAACAGTTTCGGTACGCCTTCGATATATGTCTCGGTTTATCATAAACTTGCGTCGATAGGACCTGTCCGAATAGACCTTGCGGCAGCTCTTGCGACAGGTTATCATAACGAGGTAAAATTGGCAAATCAGTTTGACGGCATTCTTCCGCTCGCCGGTATCAGTTTAATAGTTTTTCATCATGTAGAAATAGATATTATCCCTGCTGGGTATATAGCGGGAAATAATACGGCTAACGAACTTTTCTTCACTGTACGGTTATAAAAATAAAAATCCAAGAATTTTATAAACTTTTATGTATGCTACATATTAACTATATATTAATTACATATTAAATTGATATCGAAATTTTTTTATTTCGCCGTTTGACAGAATGCCGAATTTTAATTTAACGGCCGACGGCGCGGAATTATACCTGATATAATTAAACTTGCTAAGCCATAACCCGCCGTAATAATAACTGATACTGAAAAAGGTTAGGTTTCTGGCTATAACAACCCTATCAAAAGAAATTTTAAGGTTTCCTTTTTTATTTTTGTAAAAAGAGTGCTCATATATCAGTTCGTAAAGTTTTCCGTCCGCTTTGTTTGCTGTATTTTTATTACTATTACTATTATAGTTACTATAACTACTATGGCTACTATGACTATTGCCATTTTTACTTCTATTTTTTTGCCTTTTTAAGTAAAAATAATTAATATTTTCTTTCGATTCCGCTTTAGAAAAAGGTACCGGAGTCTCAGACAATCCGGAAAAATATACCGACGATAATTTCTCGCCGTTTTTTATGCCGTAAGTACCGATAAATACCGGATATAAATAATTAAATTCCGTAATTTTTTTATGGAATTCAGTGAATATTAAATTTGCTTCTATATAGGGTTTGCTTGATTTTACGGCTAAGTTTCTATTTCTCAGGGTTGTTTTAAATATAAAATACAAAAATAAAAGCATTATGGAAAGAACGACCATGGCAATAAGCGTTTCTATTAAAGTGAAGGCTGTTTTTCGAAGAATAATATATCGATTTGTTATTTTAGTTTCGTTTAGGCGCATTTTAATTAATCTTCTTCGGAAACTCTCACTACTTCGGCAATAGACGTAAGTCCGGATGCAAATTTCCTTATTGCCTCAACCCTCAAGGTGCTCATCCCAAATTTAACTGCTTTTAATTTTATCTCCTGGGAGCTTGCCCTGGTCATAATCAAAGACCTTATGTCGTCGTTGACGTCAAGAATTTCGTATATTGCGGTTCTGCCTTTATATCCGGTAAAATTGCATTCTTTACATCCTTTCTGAGAATAAAACGTTCCTTTTGAAAGAATTTCATTTATTACCGGCATTATTTCCGACTGTTCGTCAGAAATTAAAAGTTTAACGTCTTCGCCGTTAATTTCGTACGGCTCCCTGCAATGAGGACAAAGCTTCCTTAAAAGCCTCTGCGCAAAAACCATAGATATGGAAGAAGCTATTAAAAACGGCTCTATGCCCATATCGGTAAGCCTAGCGAAGGCGCTAGCCGAATCGTTGGTATGGAGCGTCGAAAGTACTAAATGCCCCGTCATTGCGGACTGTATGGCAATTTCCGCAGTTTCCGAATCCCTTATTTCGCCTATCATTATAACGTCGGGGTCCTGCCTTAATATATGCCTTAAGCCTTTGGCGAAAGTAAGACCTATCTTGTTATTCACGTTTATCTGGGAAATACCTTTAATCTGGTATTCCACGGGGTCTTCAATAGTAAGGATGTTTTTGTCGGAATAAAGCTTCATAACCTCGTTTATAAACGAATAAAGCGTAGTAGTTTTTCCCGAACCGGTCGGTCCGGTAGAAATAACCATTCCCGTTGTTTTTGAAAGAGCTGTTTTCACGGAAGGCAAAAATTTTTCGTCTATGCCGACTTCGGTTATATCGTAAATATTTAACGATTTGTCTAAAAGCCTTAAGACTACTCTTTCACCGAAAATAGTCGGAACTATAGAAACCCTTATATCTATGTTTTTATTTCTTGCGACAAGCTGAATTCTGCCGTCCTGAGGAAGCCTTTTTTCGGCGATGTCAAGCCCCGCCATAACTTTTATTCTGGAAACTATGCTGTTTTTTAAATTAACCTGCGGCCTTAATTTTTCGTTTAATGAGCCGTCTATCCTGAATTTTACCGATAAATAATCCTGAAAAGGCTCTATGTGAATGTCGGAAGCATTTTCTTTAAGCGCTTCGAGTATTATAACGTTTATAAACTTTATCGCCGGCGCTTCGGAGTTTTCGTCTATTAAATCTATGTGCTCGAAACTTTTTAAATCGTCCGCAGCCGCCCCGCCTGATTCAAAAGCTCCCCCGTCCGACGGTCCTTCGTTATTTGAACCGCTGATGCCGTTTTCGTTTTTATGATTTTTAATGGAATCTAAGCTAGTATCGTATATCGAGTTTATTAAATTTATCAGTTCTTCTTCGGATATTACGGTTATATTTTTATTTACAATGCCCAATTTCATTAATACGTCGTTTACTACGTCAAAGCTTTTAGTCTTTTGCGTAACCGCAATATTGCACGAGGAATTGTCCGAAAAAGGAAAAGGAATAATCAGGTTTTTTTTAAGATATATGGAAGAAAAATTTTCTCTTATAATACGGCGGATGTTCTCGTCTTGGAATTCTTTTAATTTTTGGAATTCTTCGGGGGAATTCATTTTTTTTGTATATTAAATATAAATATTTAGTTTCTTATTATTTTTATAATTTAGTTTTATTATTTAATTTTATTATTATCGGCTTTTGTCTTAATATTTGTTTTAATATTTGTCTTAATATCAGGCGGCTTTACATAATCAGGAGAAACTATAACCATTTTTCTTGCTCCAGGAAGCGGCTGTTTTTCTTTTTTTAACGATGCCAGAAATTTCTTGTTGCGCTTATTGGTAATACTTAAAAGAGTTTTGGATGACGAGATGATTTTAGGAGATATAAGTATAACGAGATTGTCTTTTTCTAACGAACTGTTTTTGTCTTTAAATAAATAGCCTAGGAAAGGTATGTCGTCAAGCAGAGGAATTCCCGTAGTCGAATTATTTACCGTATTCTGAATTAACCCGCCTATTATTACCGTCTGGTTGTTTTTTATCATAATCCTCGTTTTTATATATCTATTAGAAGTAGTAGGTCCTACTTCGTTGGCGTTTAATCCTGAAGGGTTAGGAATTATGGAGGAAATTTTAGCGTATATTTTTAAGGTTAAATAATTCCCTGAATTTATGGTGGGCGTAATTTGAAGTTTTACTCCTACATTTTGCCTTTCTACCTGAGTTACGATATTTTGCAGTTCAAACTGGCTCGTAGCCGAAGACGTAATAAAAGGAACGTTTTCGCCTACCATTATAGACGCTTTCTGGTTGTCTAAGGTTAAAAGATCCGGAGCGGATAAAACGTTTACGGCAGAGTTTGTGGCGATAAGCTGAAACAGGGCGGCGAACGAAGGCACGGTTTCCGAAGCGCCGTTAGGCCCTATGGGCAGGGTTATGGAGCCTCCGGCGGCTCCTGCAATCAATCCCGACGTCGTAAAAGGATTAGAAAGAAAACTCGATATGCCCTGGCTCATATTGTAATTTGCGTCTCCGAAAAAATTTCCTTTAAATCCGTAATACTGAGTGCCTATTTCGGAAGATTTAGTTAAATTAACCTCCGCTATTATGACCTGCACGAATACCTGCTTTCTTTTTTTATCGAGCTGTTTAATTACTTTAACGAGAGAACTATACTGCGTCGGAGTAGTTTCTATAATGAGGGAATTTTCGTCTTTATCGGGTATTATAACGGCTTTCCCGATGGCGGACACTCCGCCTTCGGCAGTTGCCGACGCAGAACCCGGCGTTGCTGCGGCGGCAGTCCGTCCTTTAAAAAAAGGCGGTTTTGCCGTCATTAAAGGCCTGTTGGCAATCTGATTACCGGATTTTACAAGCGTTTTGGCATGCGAAATCATATTAGTTAAAATCTTGGCTATCGTTTTTGCCTTTGCATATTTAAGTTTATATACGTAAGTCTTTAGCGTCTGATTATTTGAACTTACGTCCAAAGATTTAATTAATTTAAGAATTTTTTTAAAATTTGCCGGCGTCGCCATAACGATAATAGAATTTGCAGAAGGATAAGGAATAATTCTTACAAACTGCGAGTTAATATTAGGAATTGAAAAATTAGCCGCGACCGAACCGGTATATATCGTGTTTAAAACTGATGCTATCTTGGAAACTTTTACGTATTTAACGGGGATAACGCCTATTTGCTGTCCATAGTCCGGAACGTCTAGCGCTTTTATTATTTTATCGGCTTTTCTAATATCGGAAGCATAATCCGTAATAATCAGCGAATTAGTCAGCGCATATGTTTGAATATTTGCCGACGGCGAAAGCAGGGGCATTAAAATATTCGCCATACTTTGCGCATTCATATAGTTTACCCGTACTATCTGTGTTTCGAATTGATGTCCGCTTAAACCTTCTACGTTAACAGGAACTGCGTTCTGCCTTGCAGAAGACGACTGGACTATTTTATAAACCCCATTTCTTTTAATAATAGTATAGCCTTTATAGGAAAGCGCCGTAAGAAAAACTTTATAGGCTTCCGCCGTGGTAATCTTCTTAGAAGAAATAATCGTAACTTTTCCCTGAAGTTTCCCCGAATATATAAAATTTTTATGCGTGATTTTGGATATAAAATTCACTAAAGTCGGTATGGAAATATTTCTGAAATTCAAATAAATAAAGCCTTTTTTGGAAAGAATATTATATGCCGGATACTTTGGAGAATATTTCGACCCGTTTTTTGGGTTACTTAATGCGCTTGACGTATTCACGTTAAAACTAGTTACGGTAAGTAAAGATATAAGAACTAATATAAGAAAAAAAGAAAAAGGGATGATCGCAACTGTATTGGATAAACCTAATAATAATTTACGCATTTTGTATATTTTATTTATTTTCAAAATTCAAACTTTTTTTTATTTTTTTTATATGATAACAATATAATTTATTGATAAAAAATTCAATAAAAAAATGTTTAAAAAAACCGATTAGCATTTTCATTATATTTAGCAATCCCGCCAAAAACAAAAACTTCCGACCGCGTCAAAGAATATGTTTGATATTTTATTTTACACATGCGAAAAAAACAATTAACGATAAAAAATACTGCATAAAATTAATCTGATACTTTTTTAATTTTTTTTAATTTTATAGCAATAAATATTGCCATGCAGGAATTATATTAATAGTGATATTTTCAGCCTGTAATCGTAACTCCTTATATTCG
>JAJYWW010000069.1 GCA_021791295.1 bacterium
GCCGCTGCTTTCTTTGCGCAACCCGAAAATGCAAAAGTCGATATGACTAAAAACACTCCCAAAACTAATACTGTAAGCTTTTTCAAATTTTATCACCTCCTTTAACATTTTTATTCTATTTTTAGTAAAGAATTTTGTCAAGAAAAATTTTTATTTCGAATCGTAGTTAGTTTATTTATATTATACCTTAACTCAGCGTTAGAAATTATTAAAATTGTTTCTATATATAATAAAATTCTGGATTCCCGCTTTCAAGGGATTGACACCCGCTTGGTGAAAAGTTGAAATCACGCATTGTCATTCCCGCTTAAGCGGATATAAACGCATGCCGTTTATGCAGATAAAAAATTTCTAACGGTGAGTTAAGGTAATATTATATTATATAGGTAAACAAAAAGGGCTTACGGCAAAAAGCCTATAAGCCCTCAATAGCTCTATATTTAAAATTAGGTGCACGCTAAAACTTAAAGGACTGCTATATTTTTAATATGCAAGTCCGTATAAAATCATTTGTTTTAGAGATCCTTGAATGGAACTAGGCATACCCATATGGGTCATAAAAGCCATCATACCGGCGTCTGCAAAATAATATTTCATTCTCCACATTTCTCCGAGTATAGAAACATCGGTATAACTTCCTGCCCTGTATATAAGTATTTCAACGGGATAAGATGAACTGTGGTCGATGCCGGGAAACTTATCCGATGAAGTAGCCCTTGCGCCGCTGTCTATTTCTATTGAATGTCTTTCCGTTGAATTTCTAACGACGCCTATTTCTATAAATCCTATAGAAGGCTTTTCTATCTTGTAAACTAAATGCCATCCGCCGTTATTACGCCCTATGCCCTTTAAAACTAAATCGGCTACTCCAAGCAAATTTGAATCGGTGCTTCCGGAATAGTTGGATATCTGATCGACGCTTCCCGGGAATGAGCCTCCGCCTATTCCGCCGGGAAACCTTCCTGTTCTCATGGGTCCATACTGGCTGTTTGACGGCGTTCCGCCTATCGCTCCTCTTATTACGCTTTTCAAATAGTTATTTACTTCTACTGCATAAGCTACATAAGAATTACCCGAAAAAGTCCTTGCCAGCGCAGGTAAATTTACCATACTCACGACTACTCCCTGATTCGGAGTAGTATAAACGGCTACCCTTAAAGGCAGCCCAAAAGCTCCTAGAGGATAGTTACCGTTATCCACCATATATTTGTCGTAAACGCTGTCGGTTGCAACTATAACCGTGGAATGATAAGAGTCTCCCGACGGAAGCGAAGTGTTAAATTTGCCTATAACCGTCCAATTATGCGCGTTCAAAGCGTTTTCTACTTTTTGCGTTACGGAAGAAATGCTTCCGGGAACATTGACGGCAACCTTGGTAAACACCCCGTAATCAGCTGCAAATACGCTGTCGGCAATTAAAAAAACCGATAGAAACGCAAAAACTAACGAAAACAAAAATTTTAACTTAAAGAACTTCATAACTTTTTTCATTACTTTTCCTCCATTTTTTTAAAATGTTAATAAAATGATAAATTAATATTTATCATAAAATGTTTACTCTGTCAATAAATTATTTTTGGTATTATTGCTTTTTTAATAATTTTTAAATTTGGTTTCTTTCTCTCGTAATAGCGTCTCAAAACTATATTATAATTTAAGGGGAAGTTTTTTGTATGGCAGTATTAAAAAATAATAAATTAACGTAAATATATTGTTTATGCTATGTATTGTAAAAATTTTTTAGATTTAAAAAAATAAGCGGACAGGCAAAATATCTGCGGCGGTAATAAAAAATAAGGATTTAATCCCTAATTCAAAATTTTAAAAATATAAATATTATATTTTATCGATAAAATTAAACTCCGCTTCCTATGCCGGTTTGTATTTGCATAGAAAGCGGTTTAAAAATTTTAAATTCAAAACATTAGCTGTTTGCTTTTGGAGCTGCAGGAGCTTTGGGAGCTGCAGGAGCTTTGGGAGCTTTGGCTGCCGCTTTTTTAGCAGTAGCTTTGGCTGATTTAGCTTTGGCTGCCGCTTTTTTAGCAGTAGCAACAGGAGCCGCCGGAGCTTTAGGGGCCGGTTTAGCAGGCTGTTTTTTTGCGCAGCCGGAAAATGCAAGCGCCGATACGACTAAAAATACTCCTAAGACTAATACTGTAAGCTTTTTCAAATTTTATCACCTCCTTTAACATTTTTATTCTATTTTTAGTAAAGAATTTTGTCAAGAAAAATTTTTATTGAAAAAAATGTATAATATATTATCATATATATGATAATATGAAAACTATAAATTTTCAAATAATAACTAAAGATTTCGATTTTAAAGAACGCTTTGAATATCTTAGCAAAATAGCGGCGGCGGCGGTTGGAAGTTCGGCCGACGTATTGCAGTTAAGAAATAAAAATATTTCATCCCGAAACCTTTACGATTGCGCAGTTTTTCTAAAAAAAAAGCTGGATAATTTAAATAAACGGGGCAAAACTCTGCTTATTATAAACGACAGGCCGGATATAGCATATATTGCCGGTGCGGACGGAGTGCATCTAGGACAGGAAGATTTCCCTGCGGACAGAATTAAGAAATTTTTTCCGAATTTAATAGTAGGCGTCAGCGCGGAAAACGTAAAACAGGCAGAAGCGGCGGAAAAGGACGGAGCCAATTATATAGGCGCCGGACCGGTATATCAGACCTCTTCCAAAAAGGACGCGGGAGAGGCAATGGCTAAAGAAACTTTTAAAGCCATATGTTCCTCGGTCGATATACCCGTTATCGCAATAGGAGGCATTACGGAAGACAATATAGAAGAACTTGCGGAATCGGGAGCAGACGGAGCGGCCGTAATCGGGGCGGTTTCAAATGCAGGCGATCCGCTGTCGGCGGCAATAAATTTTAGAAAACATATCGACAAATTTATAAAACATAGAATAAGAAAATAGAGGACATATATTTGATTGAATTCAGCCACGTTTATAAAAATTACGATAAAAACTATATTTTAAGAGACTTAAATTTTACCGTAAACAAAGGGGAATTCATTTTTATTACTGGACCTTCCGGAGCAGGTAAAACTACTACGCTCAAAATGCTTATAGCTATGGAAAAACCTACGCACGGCGCGGTAAAATTTATGGGAACGGAGCTTAACGATATCAAAAAAGGCGAAATACCGTTTTTAAGAAGAAAAATAGGATTTGTTTTTCAAGACTTTAAGCTTCTTCCAAAAAGAACGGTATTCCAGAATATAGCCCTCGGACTTGAGGTTTCAGGCGTTTTCGGAGACGTTATAACGAAAAACGTTTCTGAACTGCTTAAAGCCATAGAGCTTTATACAAAAAAAGACGAGTACCCGTTAAGCCTTTCAGGCGGCGAACAGCAAAGGGTCGCCATTGCAAGAGCGCTTGTACAGAATCCGCAGGTCCTGCTTGCGGACGAGCCTACAGGAAACTTAGACGAGGAGACTTCTAAAATCATAATCGATATAATAAAATCTTTCAACAATAAAGGCACTACGGTAATGCTGGCTACTCACGATAAACATCTAATAGCTGATACTGGCAGGGCAAGGGTAATTGATATCACAAAAGCTTAAATATTTAATAAATTATTTTAAAATTGCGTTCTTAAATATTAAATCTAATATTTCGGGGAATGTTTTCGCTTTTTTAATAATGTCCTTTTCGTTTTTCATAATGCTTTTTTTTCTGTTATGTTATGCGAATATTTATAACTACATGAATATTTTTCAAAAAAACAGCGTTATGATTGTTTTTTTAAAAAGCGGCGCAAGCAAAAAAAATAGGCAGAATATAATTAATTTTATAAATAAAATCAACGGAATTAAAAAAACTAAATACTACGCCAATAAGTCTTCAATGGAGTTTTTATCGAAAAGATTAAAAAATCTTAAATCGGTTTTAAAAAACATAAATCCAAAGGCCATGCCTTCGTTTATTAAAATTCGTTTTAAAAAAAGCGCCGTTAGCGCTATTTTTCTCAGCAACATTTATCTGAGACTGACTTCCCTTAAAGGAATTAAATTAGTTTACTACAACAAAATGCTGGAAAATAAAATAATACAGTTTATGTTTTTTACTAAAGTTATAGGTTTTATTCTATTTTTATTCCTCTTAATTCTGTCCGTTTTTATATCGTACAGCGCAATAAAACTTATTATATTGCGAAAACAAAACGAAATAGAAATACTGAGGCTTATAGGAGCTACCGACGGCTATATAAGAATACCTATGTTTATAGAAGGTGAAATAGGCACCGTTTTAGCTTTTTTAGTTTCTATCTCGCTGCTTTACTCAATTTATAAAATATTTATATTTTATGGATTTGACGGCTTTTTAAATTTTTTCCATATAAAAATAATTTTTTTAAACGCCGTGCAGATTGCCGCCGTATTTTTAATAGCCTTAATATCGGGAATCGCAGGAACTTATTTGTCTTCTAGGAAGTTCTTTTAATATAAATAATATAAACATGGAATACATTAAATACGCGTTATTTCTTTAAACAGTTTCATATCGACGTATTTTTCTATATTGTCGGCAAGAATGTTAAAACTTTCATTTTTAACGTCTGTATAATCACGGTTATTATTCGGTAAACCGTATTTATTGTTTTTATTTTTATTGTTTTTATTTATAAGGTCTTCTAAAAAATCCCTAAATACTTTATCGGCAAACAATCCGTGAACATAAGTTCCTATTTTTCTTCCGTCTATAGAGATTAGCGATAAAACTTCGTTTTTATCCTGAAATTCTAAAGCGCATTTACCGCCGGAATTATCGTTTGCGTGTTTAAACAAAAAAAACGAAAGGTCTTCGTCGCCTTGTCCATGTTTAAATTTAACATTTGCGGTATCTTTTAAAAAACTCCTTCCGTTATGAATCTCGTAACCGTCAAGGAAACTGCCGTTAAAATCATACTTTCCGCTGACGGTTATTTTTTTGTCCGACAATATCGTTTCAAGGTCAAAAAACCCGAACCCGCCGACGGTTTCTAAATTCTCCGAATTTTTACGGGATTCTAGTTTATAAGGATCTTTTATTACGTCTCCCATCATCTGAAAACCGCCGCAGATTCCCAATATAATACCTTTATTAAGTTTTTCGAATCTTTTTATATAATCAAAAATTCCCGACTTTTTAATTTGGTTTAAATCCGAAGCGGTAGATTTAGTTCCCGGAATTATTATTATATCAAATTTACCGGCTTCGCCAATCGGAACGGCATCGAAAAAAACGATATGAAATCTTTCGTCAAAAAAAAGAGGGTCGAATTCGTTAAAATTTGAAATATGCTCTAATCGGACTATTCCTATTTTAATCTTTCCGCCGTTATCGGCGTATATGCCTGATATGCTTGCATAATTTTTGATGTTTAAACTGTCTTCGGCCTCTATATGAATATTTTTAATATAAGGAATTATGCCTGCGCACGGTATTTTTAAACGTTTTTCTATTTCGTCGATACCGGGCTTCAGTATAGAAATATTACCTCTGAACTTATTTATTATAAAGCCTTTGACCAATTTTTTCCATTTAGGCTTCAGCAGTTTTACGGTTCCGTATAAAGACGCAAAAACGCCCCCTCTTTCTATATCGGCGATTAAAATTACCGGCATATTATAAATTTCGGCAAAACCCATATTGGCGATATCATACTTATAGAGATTTATTTCAGCCGGACTTCCTGCGCCTTCCGCTATAACAAGTTCGTTGCGTTCCGTTAAAAAATCAAAAGATTCGGCGGCTTTTTTTAAAAAAAAACTTTTTTTGGTATTGTATTCTTCAAAATTCATATTGCCGAAATGTTTTCCATCCAGAACCAGATGCATTTCGGTATCGGAAGAAGGCTTTATTAAAATCGGATTTATCTGCCTAAGCGGTTTTTTAAAAGCAGCTTCCGACTGTACCGCTTGAGAAACGGCAATTTCGTAACCGTCTTCCGTAATAAAACTGTTAAGCGACATATTCTGGGATTTAAAAGGCGAGCAGTTTACCCCTTTGTTTGCAAAGTACCTTAAAAATCCGGCGGTTAAAACGCTCTTGCCTGCGGAACTTGACGTCCCCTGTATCATTATAGATTTCATTATCTTTTAGGAAGACTTTACGGCTTTCAAAAATGCCTCGACTACATTCGGATCGAACTGGGTTCCGGAATTTTTTTTAATTTCTTCCAGCGCCGTTTCAACCGGAAGAGCTTTTCTGTATGGCCTGTCGGTCGTCATTGCGTCGAAAGTATCGACTACCGCTATAATTCTTGAGGCTATAGGAATGTCT
>JAJYWW010000036.1 GCA_021791295.1 bacterium
ATATCCCTTTCATCCGAAGAAATCGTTAAAGCACAGGACAACGCGCAGGCCGGTTCCAGGCAGGTCATAGCCTCTTCGGAAGAGCTTGCGAGAATGGCTTTGGATTTGTCTAATATGGTAAAGATGTTTAAGACGGCGTAATTTTTTAAAAAAATTCTAAAAAAAATTGATTTTTTGAATTTTATGTTTTATAATTAAAATAGAAGAGGTTTTATATTTTCATCTTAACTCCTCGATGTAATGTCCTCCTAACCTGCCGGTTATCAACTACTTCCGGCAGGTTTTTTATTATATATTATATGCGCTTTCCGCATAATAAATTTCATCAAAAACATATCGCACGGATGGTCGGATAAGGAACATATCGATGAAGCCGTTAAGGTTCTTGATTGATATTTTATCGAAATACTGAAATACTTTATTTGAGTGGCTCCCCGAGACGGATTCGAACCATCGACCCAGTGATTAACAGGCTAATTTAAGTAAAATTAACAAACAGACTTTCCGCCTGCAGTTATACGATTTAAAAGGCTTTGGTCAATTCCTGCAATTCCGCTCAATACCCCCGATTTTGTCGTTTTTTTGGATGAAGTGTTGCAAAATCGTTGCACCGTTTTTTAAATCGTTGCGTTAAGAATTTCAGGAACTTTAGGTTTTTGTTTTATCAATGTTAATGTCTTTAATAGTTTTTAAAGTTAATTCATTAATATCTTTTACAAATATCTTTGCCTGGTCGAGAGATGATTCAATCTCTTCTTTTGTAAACTTCACAAAGCTTCTATAGTCTCCTGCTTGTCTTTGTTCAAAAGCATTATCAAGTATTTTGTAATATTTTTTATCTACAAGCCCTTTGTAAACAAACTGCCTATTAAACTCTCCTTTTAGTTTTCCATGGTCTTTGAATGATAAATCATTCGTTAGCATTAATGCTTCAACTGAGTAAAAACATGCGTAATAAATTCTGTTTGAAGCCGTAAACATATCTTCAGCTTCAAACTCTCTTATTGCCGCTTTTAATGCCAGTTCGGACATTTCTATTTTATAATTTATAAGAGCCTGTTTGTCCTTTTTTTGCAAAGTCATAACTCGACTCCGTCACGGTTGACATTTTGATACCAAGGCTCAATTCCGGCAACACGGGTATCCAAATAACTCTTATATTCTGCGTGCCAATCAATAAAAATGCCGTATTTTAGTTCAATATCTACTATGATATCTAATATTTTTTCTCTAATATCTCCATTTATACGCATAAAATAGCGATTTTTTAGTTCTTCAAATGAAACGTTTTTGTCTATTTTATAATCGTCGCCAATCACTATAAGCAGATCTATGTCGGAATCCCAATTGTAATCCCCCCTTGCCTTAGAACCGTAAAGAATTAATTTTACTCCGGGATATTTTTCTGCAACCTTTTCTTTTAAGTCGAGTAGGGCATTCCTTTCATTGTCCGTGAGATAATTCAAATATTTTGTTGTTTTTGCGATATTACTTCCCATAATAAGATAATTATAACATATTTTATTTTTTTTTATTCTTTCTGATTTGATGATTTGAGGATTTTTCATCACTCCCTATATATTATATATCTCAAATATACAAACGTAAATCCATCATATGTTAAGGTTATTTTATACGAAGATGATTTGCCTGAAATGCTTATTTACTGATATTTTGCGGGATTTTTGAATGGCTCCCCGAGACGGATTCGAACCATCGACCCAGTGATTAACAGTCACTTGCTCTGCCGGCTGAGCTATCGGGGAATATAGAAGTAATATGAATAATTATTTAATGAATTGAATTCTTAACTGTTTAGATAGTATAAATAAAAATCGGCTTCTTGTCAATATTTTTATTGTTATTTTTATTACTATAATATATTTTTATTACGCAGTGTTTTTATTGCACTGCATCGATATTTATTTTACTCGTTAAAATATTTAAGCACTAATACGGCGGACAGCAAAACTCCTGCGGAAAGTATAAGAAAATACGGAACGCTCTGCACGGCTATGCCGACGATTAAATATAAAATCAAAATAACGCGCTTAATTTTTTTTAACTCTTCGTCTCTCAATAAAAAACCGGCAATAAATGCAACGATTATATAAATTACAGATTCTATAATAACGGTTCCGATATTTATATTCATAATTCAAAATTTTTTTGTTTTTATTTTATTGCTTTTTTAAAGTATTCTACGGTCTTTTTAATTCCGCTTTCTATATCTACTTTAGGGTTATATCCGAGTTTAGTTTTTGCAAGCGCTAAATCCGGATTTCGCTGAATAGGGTCGTCTTTTGGCAGTTCTACTAATTTAATTTTAGATTTCGACCCCGTGAGCCTTAAAACTAAAGCCGCAAAATCCGATATGGTGAATTCGTAGTTGTTTCCCATATTAACCGGTCCGGTAAATCCGCTTTTATCGTTAATAAAGAGCATAATGCCGTCGATTAAATCCGATACGTAGCAGAAAGAACGAGTCTGTTTCCCGTCTCCGTAAACCGTTAAATCCTGCCCTCTTAGAGCCTGAACGATAAAATTTGAAACTACCCTGCCGTCGTTTTCGAGCATTTTGGGACCGTAGGTATTAAAAACCCTTATTACTTTTATTTCCGTTCCGTATTGCCTGTGATAATCGAACATAATCGTTTCTGCCGCTCTCTTTCCTTCGTCGTAACAAGACCTTATAGAAACGGGGTTAACGTTGCCGTTGTAATTTTCGGGCTGAGGATGAACCGACGGCGAACCGTAAACTTCCGAGGTCGAAGTATGAAGAACCGGTATTTTAAGGCGTTTTGCGTTTTCCATAACGTTAAATATTCCGAAAACGTTGTCTTTCATGGTTTTTAAAGGGTCTCTCTGATAATGCGGAACCGATGCCGGACATGCAAGATTGACGATAAAATCGGCTTCTATATTAAAAGGACGGCTTATATCCCATCTTATTAATTCAAATGCCGGATTTCCGATAAATTCATTTATATTATTTTTCGACCCCGTATAAAAATTATCCATGCATAAAACTTCATGTCCTTCGCTTAAAAGCCTTTCGCATAAATTTGAACCTATAAAACCTGCTCCTCCCGTTACAAGTATCCGCATATCTTAATTATCCTCCCGTTATTTTTGCTTATTCTTCATCGGACGTCTTTTTAATTAAACCGTCTCCGCTTAAATCGTATTTATTGCCGTAACCTCTTCTCGTTATCATGTAAAGTTCGTTTACGTAAGTATTGCCGTTGCCAATTATTATGGAAGAATTCATGCTTACGATATCGAATTTGTCGATATTTTCAAGCGTCGTTATAACTATTTCTTCGTCCGGTCTCGTTACCGCCTTTGCTATAACCGCAGGCCTGTCTTTTTCTATGGTTTCAAGTAAAATATTTTTCGCCGTCGTAAGCTCGTCTTTGCGTTTCATGCTCTTGGGATTATAGATTATTATTACGAAATCTCCCGCCGCCGCCGCTCTGAGCCTTTTTTCTATATCCTGCCAGGGCGTTAAAAGATTTGACAGCGAAATAACGCAAAAATCGTTTGTTATCGGCGCTCCGGCGGCGGCCGCTGCGGCGCAGAAAGCCGGAATACCCGGAACTATTTCCACCGGAACTTTTCCGGTAAGGGACTGCTTGTCTAAAATTTCAAGCAATAAACCGCTCATGCCGTAAATGCCGGCATCGCCTCCCGAAACCAAAGCCGTCGTTTTCCCTTCCAAAGATTTTTTAACCGCCGCTTCGCATCTTTTAATTTCGTCTTTCATATTAAACGGAAGCTTTTCCTGAGTATCTTTCAATAAACCGCCAATCTGTTTTAAATAGGACGAATACCCTATAACCGCTTCTGCTTCGGTTATAGACTCAAAAGCTTTTTTGCTTAGATGTTCCAAATCTCCCGGTCCGGTTCCTATAACCGTTATTTTTCCATAATTCATTTTTTCTTTTCCTTAATTTAAATAATTTAAATAAATTGTTTTTTATTATAAATTTGCCTAAATAATTATTCTCTGATACTTATTCCGTTTTTTATTTAATATCTCCTATAACGGCTGCCGACGCCGTAACGTTTCCTTTTTTTTGCTTAGGTATCAATATAAAGGGAGCCGTAAAATTTTTAGCGGACATCATGGCGCAAGGCTCGCAGACGGAATATGCACCCGTATATTTAAAACTCGGAGATTTTAAATATTCCGCCGATAACGGCGTATTTTTAGAAACAAACGATTCAATAAAAGCGTTTATTTCTTCTTTTGAATAGAAATCGATGAATCTGCCGTATTTAAATCCAAAATCTAATAGCCCACGCTCGTTTTTTTTATTGTCTATGGAAGCTATGTTTCTTATGGAATTTAAAGCAATGCCGTTTTTTTCGAAGATTTCCGAAACAAAATCTTCTATCTCGTTAAAACCCGTATTTCTGTTGCATCCGATTCCTACGACTAAACGTTTAGGCCTTAAAATAGCAATGTTTTTCGACTTGTCCAAACCGTTCAAATCTTTTTTCATCGTAACTATTATCGTTTTGCGCTTATTATCGTTAAAATCTAACGTCAATGCCCCGTTTATTTTTATTCTTTCCGCGTTAATAAAACCTTTCACGTATTGTTTTATATCGAAATCTTTAAAATTATCTTCCAAAATTATTTCAAAACTTTCGTCTTTAAGCGACGCTTCATTGAAATCCTTGACTTTTTTCTTCGCATCTTCTATGTAAAAATCTAATTTTTCGGCAAAAGCGTCTATCGAAAATTTATTTTTGGAATCCGTAGCCGTAGTTATTACCGGAATAGAATTTTCAATATATCCCGAAATTTCTTCGGCAAGCCTGTTTGCTCCGCCTATATGCCCCGAAAGCAGGCTGACCGCAAATTTTCCGGCTTCGTCCACCGTTATTATTCCCGGGTCTTTATACTTATTTTTCAAATACGGCGCAATCAACCTTACTATTGCGCCGACGGCAAGAAAAAATATTATATAATCGAAATTTTCAAGCAATAATTTAACCGTTTCTCCTTCCGAAAGTTTTTTGTATTTTTTTATTTCAAATTCAATATAAGTAAATTTAAAAGAATTTAATTCTTTTATTAAGGTAAAGGCAGATTTAATTAAGCCATCTTTATTTTCTTCTATAAAAAAATTTATTTTATAATATTCTTCGGCAGATTTTTTATTTAATTTTTTATTTATTATGCCCCTGCAAATTTTGGCGGCATTAGACAAAGAATTTTCCGATATTATAACTAATGCGATAAAATTAATTTTTTCTATATTTATATTACCGTTATCTCCGTCGTAAACGCCGCCCGCTTCGGCATTGTCATTACAAACCGGCAGAAGAATCCCTGTACCCGTGATAAAAGTTCTTGTCATAAAGTTTCGATTTGTTATTTTTAAAATATTTCCCGTTAAGAGCTTCTCCGACTATTAAAACCGCCATATTTTTTATCGAAAATTCTTCGGCTTTTTTAACTATGTCTTTTAATTTGCAGTTTATCAAAAACTGGCTTTTTAAAGACACGTCCTTGGCTATAAGGCACGGCGTATCTTCGCTGTAAGATTCAAGCAGGTCTTCGGATACGGACTTTATGAGCCCGAAGCTTAAATATATAGCCATAGTGGCTCCGTGTTTCGCAAGGCTTTTTATATCCTGTCCTTCGGGCATCCTGCCGGTCCTTCCTTCGCCTCTGCAAAATATAACGGTTTGCGAAACGTCCGGCAGGGTCAAAATAGATTTATTTGCGGCGCTTGCTGCAAAAGCGGCGGTAACCCCTGGTATAATTTCATATTCCGCGCCCATTTTTTCCAGATAAGCCATCTGTTCGTTTATTGCGGAATAAATAGACGAGTCTCCGGCATGCAGTATGGAAATTACTTTTACGTCTTTAGATGCGTCTTTAGCAGACATTGAACCTGCGCAGCCGTTATTGCTTTCGTTTAAACTTAAAATATTTTCTACTTTAGTTTTTATTTCTTCAAAATTAAGGCTCTTTATATCTATCAATTCGGCGCCTTTTTTGATAATTTTAAGCATTAAAGGATTAATTAAAGAACCTGCGTAAAAAACGGCATCCGATTTTTTTAATATTTTTGCGGCTTTGACGGTCAG
>JAJYWW010000035.1 GCA_021791295.1 bacterium
TCAAAGTCAGGAAAAAGAAACGATAAGGCGCGCAGGTATAGCTTCTAAGCATTTCATTCCGGTATTTGAAAGCAAAAATATAACGGATATAACGTTAGGCGATATAAAAGCTTATCAGCTTCAGCGCAAACTCGAAATTATGAATTTGGAAAAAAATATCGGAAAAAAGGACAGTCAAATATCTTACAGGAGCGTTAATTACGAACTTACTATATTGCACCATTTCTTTAATTTCTGCATAGAAAAAGGCTACTTAGGCAATAACCCCGCCGCCGGCATTAAGAAACTAAACGAGCTGTCCCGCCTTAAAACTTTATCCGACTCCGATATAGAGAAGCTTATCGCCGGCGCTACTAATAAATTAACCCGGGACTTAATAACCTTCTTAATTTATACCGGCTGCCGGAAGGGAGAAGCCCTTAATTTAAAATGGGACGACGTGGACCTTCAGAACGACGTCATAGCGATTAAAGGGAC
Source organism: bacterium (assembly GCA_021791295.1). The sequence continues at coordinate 478 of JAJYWW010000035.1, forward strand.
TAAGACGAAGTATGATAGGTATATTCCGATTTCAAAGCCCCTGAAAGAGCTTTTGAGCCGCATTGAAAAAGTCCAAGACATTTTATACGTGTTTAATAGAAACGGGGCAAAATTGAGCGATTTTAAGCGTTCTTTTCATACGGCGTGTAAAAATGCCGGATTAAAGGATATGCACATTCACGATTTAAGGCACGTCTTCGCAAGCAAAATGGTTATGAACGGAACATCGCTTTTTATTACAGGGGAGCTTCTCGGACATCGGACGACCCAGATGACGAAAAGATATTCGCATTTAGTCCCAAGCACTTTACGCAAGGCCGTTGACGACGTTTGGAATAAGGACGATAAAAAAGGTTAATGGTTTTATACCTAAACGAAAAATCAAAGGCCTTAACGGTCAAATTAGAGCGTTTTTCTTTTCAACTTTTTCCGATATTCCATACGTATATCTGATTTTAACACTTAATACCTCTACAATACTGAATTGTAATAATTGTAATATTCTCAATAGAATATCAAAGAATATCGATAATATTAATATATATAAGGATTTTATGTTTTTAGGTATTCCGCAAGGACGGCATTAAGTCCGACCTTGCGTGTGTCTAATACGAAAAAGCCAATTCCGCCGCTCTGGGCGACCAACGGGAGCAAGGCGGGCACGATGTAGGTTAACCTTATCCGGAAAACAAATCCGAGCCTTTTTCTTTTTTTCTTTTTCTGCGGTGTGAAAAAGATAAAAAGCAAAGGCGCTTTACGAATTATCCGGGCTGTCCGTATATCTCGTTTAAGTCGAGATTTATTTATCCAAAAAATATATCCCTTCGTAAATTCTCCGCTGCGCTCCGAATCTTACTGCGGGTTTTTGGATAAATAAATCTCTCCGACGCGAAATTATATTTTCTCTCTTTGTTTTATTATTTTTAAAAGAATTTTGAATTTAACTACTTTCTGAAAAAGCGAAAGGCGAGAGAAAAAACGAGAGAGATTTTTAATTAATATAAAATTGTAAGCGGGCTACTATCTGATTTTGGTTCATTGCACGGTTGCTTATTTTTCGTTAAAATAATAATACGCTTGACGCCTTGATATTCCTAATTCTCTTGCTATTCCATATATGCTATATCCGGCATTTTTAAGGGCGATAGCCTGCTCTTGCCTTTCATTTGCTATTAATGCCCTGCTCTGCCCTGACAGTTTGCCCCTATGCGATTGCGTCGATATAAACTTATTATAAGCTTCTCGGTCGTGCGTCCACGTCCACTTTGCAATAGATTTAGCGGTAGATATAACTTCGTTAATCGGCAACGGAGCAGGGAACAGGCTATTTAAGCCTTGCAGGTGCGATAATACTGCCTTTAAAAAATCTTGATAGGTTTTATCTTTTCTAAAGTTTCTTACTGCTCCATATGCCCAATACCGCCCTGAATCGAATATATATACATTTCTACCGACTCCGATTTCTACTTCTTGTTTTGTGCAAGTTCTTACTTTTTCAAGTTCGACGTAGTCGGCAAGCTTTGCAAGACTATATAAATTATTATGTATGTTCCACGTCGTCCAAAAGGGATTTAAAGGATTTTTCGTAATTAATCCAGCGTAGCCAAAGTCCGCTTGCAGTTTAAGGGTATAAGCTGTTTCAATAGCGGCAAGATACCTTAAAGCTTTTAAGCTCGAATCCGGAAACTTTGAAACTCCGCTTTCAAGTCGATATATCAAGTGTGCGTGCTGGTTCTCACGATTTATAACAACTATGTTAGGCGTTGCGACGTTTGCGTCTTCGTGGGCAAGCGCGGCGCCCGGACGATCAACGTCGAAAACTAAATAATTTACGATAAGGTGATTAAATTGAATATAGCGATACCTTAGCGCAGTCTTAAGCGGTCGGATTTTTAAGCCAGTTTTTAAGTTGTCGGCACAGTAAGGTTTTCGGGGGATTCTATCAAGATACTGACAATTTGTCATATTACTGTAAATCATATTTTCACCTTTTTTTTTAAGGCAAATATGATTTACAGTATGCGGTGTTTAACCCTGTCGATTAGTTATTTTCCGTTAAATTTATCATTTTCTAATATTTCGTCCATATTATTTTAATATTTTTTTTATATCATATATATATTATATACCACTTTTAACTTAATTGTCAAATCTTTATTATTTCATAAAATTATGATTTACAGTAATAAAAAAGTATGACTATCAATAATAACATTATGCTATAAATATAAATAATATAAATGCTTATAACTTATAATCAGATTATTTTTTTAGTCGTTTTACTGTTTCCGAAAAATCCGGCAATGCTACATCGTCGCTTGATTTAAGATTTTCAAAGACTTGACGATATTGTTCGTTTTCTTTTTTTACGTTGTCGAGCTCTTTTTCCAACGTTTCGATTTTTTCTTTTAATTCAAATAATTTTTTCGGAACTTCTTTTTTAAGGCTCTTCTGCGCTTCTTTTTTAAGTTTCTCGTTTTGGTCGTAGAGCTCTTCATATCTTTTTAGTATTTTTTTATATCTTTCGGCGTTAACCGCAATCATTTCTTCGCTCATTTTAAGCCTCCAATTTTTGATTTTAAAAAAGGTTAGTGGTTTTGTATTGACTCGCCAATTAAAACCGATTTAAAACTCTATGGCACGATAAATTACCGTGCCATATTGTATGCTTTCATTCTCTCCGAAAGTCTTAACCTGTTTTCTTCGGATATAAATCTTTTCTTTTTATTAGGATTTTGATTATATGGTTGAAAAGCATATAGCGAGCAATTATTGCTAAGACAATCAAGTTCTTTCGGATCCGCTCCCTCGATATAACAAGCATAACATTGAGCCAGAATTGCTTCTTTGTGCGATAAAGCTTCGCCGTTTTTGAATTTGATATATTCACTTTTACCCTGCCTTGTAAGTAATTCTTCTTCAAACAGCGCATTTTCCATAACAAGCCTCCTTTGGCGGGGCGTTTAGCCTCGCCGATTAGTTATTTTCCGTTAAATTTATCGCTTTCAAATGTTTCGTCTATCTTTCTAACTATTACTTTTGCCGCTGTTTTAACCATTTTTAACGCCGATTTGATTTCTTTTCTTTTTATATCGACGGGTATGTCAAGTGTGTCTATGTATTCTGCAACCGATAGATAGTAATTAATATAAGCAAGTTCATTTTGTTCGATTTCTAAATTAAGCATTATTCTTTTTTCAAAGTTTTGTTTAAAAATCTCTTTCACTTCATCTTTTTTCATAATAACCCCCCGTTTTATTTTCCGTTAAATTTCTTGCTTTTTGATACAGAATCAATAAGCTTTATTATGCTTTGACAGGCTTTTTTTATGTCGTCAAACTCTTTTTTTACCAGTTCCCTTTTAATTTCTTTTGGAATTGCAAGGTTATTTATATACCACGCTTGCGCGTAAGAATGATATATCTCAGCAATATCATCTTTATCGATTTCTAAGTCATAAAATATTTGTTCGCTATCATCAGCTGCTATTTTTGTTAAAATTTCTTTAATTTCCTCTTTTTTCATAAATGCCCCCGTTTTTTAAAATTTTACGTTAAAAAAAACGCTCTAATTTGACCGTTAAGGCCTTTGATTTTTAAAACAGGTATAAAACCATTAACCAAAAACCGACGACCGTTTAAAACTCATAAAACCGACTACCAACTGCCAAAACCCGACGACTAAAAAACTATTTAAACCTGACTACCGGAAACCAAAGACCTTTTTCTTTTTCCAACCCGAAACCAGAAAACCAAGAACCCTAAAACTTTACGCCCGGATATTTCCCGAAAGTCTTATTTGCAGAAGGTTTAAAGTTTGTTTTCGCGTTGGAAAAAGGAAATTCATATAAAAATATGAATCCGATAATAATCGAAACAGCAGCAATTAGTAATGTTTTTGTTTTCTTGCTCATTTTTTAGTCTCCTTATTATTAATATTATTTACAGTTTTTTGAATAGACGCTATCGGATTAACCCAGCTTATTCTCAATGGATACCAGCTATCAATTTTAAACATATCGCCCGTAAGCGTGAAAAATACGAGAGCCATAATGAAGACGATAATAAAGCCCTGCAACTTTGATATTCTTTTCTTTTTTAGGAATTCGTCGATTTTATCGGCCACTTTAGCCATTTGTTCGTTTCCGATAGTTTCAAATTCTTCAAGTCTTTTCTCGATTTTATCGCTATTTTCCTGCAATTTTTTCTTAATCGTCATTCTTTTTTACCTCCCCCTTTCGCTCTATCTTTAATTGCTTGCGCGCCTTTCATTATTGCCGCCGGACCGCCGCCGACGGCCATCGTCGCTACGCTTACGACTGTCATCGCTACCCCGACTATGCCGCTAAAGCTCATATTCGGCATGCCTGAGACTATTTCGCCGGCAATGCTGGGAACTTTTAAAATTAAATATGCGAAAATTGCAATTAAAAATAAAATAGCCAATACAGAGCCGAACGTCTTTGGGCTTGCGTTTAGTGCGCTTGAACTTGCAACGGCAGACAAAGTCCCCTTTTCAAGCGCCATTACTACGTATAGCAAAAAGTAACTTAAACAAGATGTAATTAGAAACTTTAGCCAGCCGTTCCAAAGAAACTCTAAAGGTTTAAATATCATAAAAGGCACTAAAATATAGCCTGAAATTAAAGCAATAGCAATGTATGCATGAACTAAAACTACAGTGCCTAATACGATAAGCCCCAATATCAGCAAAACAAGCGTTACGAAGAAAAAAATCAAGGCAGTGATCGCTTCGCCGACTCCAGTAAGCGATAGTAGAATTCCGCCAACCAGAGAACCGCTATTTGTCGAAGCTTCGATGATATATTTATATACATCAAGAACTAACAAGCCGTAATAAGCCATAACCGAGTCGTGAGTTCCTGCAGCGGTTTGCCCTAAATCTCTAAAGAAAACTGCCACGCCTCCAACAAAGAAGAAATTGTATCCGGCAAGAAGACCCCTTACGACCATTAGAAAAAAGAAATAAAGCATAAACTCTTTGACTCCTTTGTCTCCGAACATAAGATTCTGAATAGACCACAGGATTATAGAGATAACGGCAAGATAAGCGAATAATTGACCCGAGACGTCGGCGAGCCGTGCCGCTAACTTAGGACCCGCAGCGGCTATCGCATTACCCATTGAATAAACTTGCTTAAATTCCATAATAAAGCCTTTTCCGCTCGTCGTTGACGGAGCGGATAGTGTTCCAGTTCCGCTTGTAGTATTTCCCGCCGGCGGCGGATAGTAATTCGGAGCGTTAGGGTTTGTGTCTTGCGGCGAACCCATTGCGTAAACGGAATTTGACATTAACACGATTGCTAAAAATAAAAATAAAATAAGTTTTTTCATCTTGTTTACCTCTTTTTTTATATATTAAATAAAGGTTATTTACTGCCGATTCCAAAATTAGTAACATTCGGATATGTTCCAAACGGAGAACTACCGCTCGGCATATCCGCAGACGTGAATGAAACGGGGTTTGGTGGTTGAACGTTAACATGCGTTTCTGCGCTCGTAGCTTTAATTGCGTCGGTTGTTCCAGCCTGCATTGCTTTTAATTTAGCCTGCTGCGCTTCGAGCTTATTAAGCTGGTTTACTTCTTCGGTCAAAGCTACTAAAGCCT
>JAJYWW010000105.1 GCA_021791295.1 bacterium
ACATTGGATAAAATAGACGTTATAACAGAGCATAAATTTTACGAATTTACTTTAAATTATAATGCGAAAAACGGATTAAAATTATTTAAAGGCTTTTATTACCGTTTTATAAAAGAAAAAGATATTGCCGCATTCTTTTTAATTTTAAGCGAAATAATACGACAATACGGTTCTATAGAAAATTTTTTCCTTATAGGATATAGTCCGTCCGATATAAATTTAAAAAAAGCTATCGAAAGTTTTTGCGAAAGAGCTTTGCGTATTGCCGATTTTTCCTCAATTTACGGAACAAAAAATCTTCCCGAAAATTCCATGGTTCGTTTTTTCTTTACGTCGCCAAAGGATAACAGTCCTTGCAAAAGGATAAATCTATATTTAAGGTGGATGGTCAGAAATTCGGACAATCTTGATTTCGGTATCTGGAATAACGGCATTCAGCCTTATCAGCTAATTATGCCTGTAGATACGCATATAGGCAGGATAAGCAAATATATAGGTTTAACCAAACGAAAAAATCCGTCTTTTAAAATGGCGGAAGAAATAACGGACAATCTTAAGAAATTGGATTACTACGACCCCATAAAATACGATTTCGCTATTACAAGGCTTGGAATATTGGATATATGCAAAAAAGGCGGCAGCAGGTCGGATTGCGATAAATGCGGTATTTATATGATTTGTAATTTTAAAGACTGATTTTATATCTATACAATATATTATATATGCATATATGCTTACTAACCTAACTAAATTTTTAAATTAAAAAAGGATTGCCATCGATGAAAAATAATAAATTAAAATCTGTTTTGTTTTTTATGTTTATAACGGTATTTTTTACGGCATTTTTGAATATAGCAAATACGCACCCTGCTTTTTCCTATAAAACTTTAAATAAGAAGTCCGTTGCGGTTAAAAAAAATAAAAGGAAAAACATTGAAAAAGTATACAAAAAATACGGAGCGTATATAATAAAAAAAGACGTTGTCTTAAAACTTAATAAAAATTACGAATTGCGCGAGTATGTCGCAGAGTCTTTAAAAATACTTTCCCAAAGGGGTATAAACAAATATTCGGAAGTCGTTATACCTTTTTCGACGAAATATCAAAAAATTAAATTTTTATATGCTTATACTTTGCTTAACGGAATGTTTAAAATTCCTATAGGAAAACATGCTATTAATATTGTATCTCCAGGTTTTGCGGTTAATTATCCTGCTTACTCGGATATAAAATACCTGACTCTTTCTATGCCGGCGGTAGAAGACGGCTCTATAATCAACTTTTCTTATGAAATTAATAATTTTAAACCGCTTATTAAAAACGGCGTTTTTTATACGAACTATTTTTCTTACGATATTCCCGTTAAAAAAATTAATTTTTCGCTCGTTTATCCTTCGGGGTTTAAGCTTAATCTATATCTGCATAATATAAAAAAATCTTATTTATTAAGAAAAACCGTTTTACTTAAGAATAAAAAATTCACGGAATTAAGCATTTCCGCAAATCATGTTTCCGCTATAAAAAAAGAATCCAATATGCCTCCGGAAAAAAATTTAAGAAAATATATATCCATATCGACTTATACTTCATGGCGGATTCTTTTGAATAAAATAAACGCAATGTTTGAAAAAGCCGAAAAACCGGATAAAAATATAGTAAAGTTCGTTAAATCCGCAATTAAAAAATATAAAAACAAAGATAACGGCGGTATTATAGAAGAAAGAAAAGAAGCTGCAGCTATATACGATAAGTTTGTCAAAACTTTCAGATATGCAGGAATCGGTTACGGAATAAACGGTTACATGCCGGATGATGCTCCGGTTGTTTTTAACGACGGATACGGCGACTCCAAATCTTTGGCGGCTCTCCTTATAGCTATGCTGAAAACGGCAAAAATAAACGCTTATCCCATATTAATCGCATCTTTAAATACTACTAGTTTTAATAAGAAAACAATTTCTCCAAAGCAGTTTGATTCGGTTTTGGTTGGTTTGACTTTTAAAGAAAACGGACGCTATGTCCGCAGTTATCTGTACCCCGATTCATCTTCTTACAAAGCTTTTAATATTCCTTTCGAGTTGTCCGGCAGAAACGGCGCCGCTATTTTAGGTCAAAATAAATTTAAATTTATTAAAACTCCTTCCGAAAAACCGAAGCAAAACGAAAAAATATTTTTGTTTAAAGGAAAAATAAACAAAAACGGGATGCTAAGCGGAACGGTATCAGTCAAGTATAAAGGGGTTTATTCCAATTACGAAAGATCTTCGCTAAAAAATATAAATCATTACGAAAAAAAAATCAAAGTTTATAATTCTTTATATAATTTTTTACCGGGTGCGCAAATTAAAGATTTTAATTTTAAGAATTTAAGAAATATAAATAAAAATTTAAAATTGATAATCAAAATTAAAGATAAGAACTACGGAACGAAAAATGCAGACAAGTTGCTGTTTCATTCCGTATTGCCTATCGATTCCGGATTGCTCGGCCTTGTCTTAAAAGGAAAAAGACGGTATAATTTAATCATAGGTTATCCTTTTGAACATAAGGGCTTAATTGTAATTAAACTTCCGGCGAAATCTTATATATACTATATTCCTAAAGAGCTAAAACTAAAGGGAAATTCAAGTTCCGCATATTCGAAATGTAAATTTTTAAATAACAAAGCAGAATTAATTTGTTCATATAAATTTGAATCCGAAAAACTGGCTGTTTCTAAGGAAGAATATAAGAGATATAGAAAAATTATCAGGTCGTATTTACAGTATATGAAAAATTACTTTATCGCGGTTTCTAACGTTTATTTTTATTAATTATCCATATTTAAGGAGATTTAATTATGAGAAGCATGACTGAAGAAGATTTAAAAGCGGCTTTTGCAGGAGAAAGCCAGGCACACGTTAAATATATGATTTTTTCGGAAGAGGCGGAAAAAGAGGGAAAACGAAGGTTAGCCAACATATTCAGGGCTGTAGCTAAAGCGGAACTGATACATGCAAAAAATCATTTGAGGGCTCTCGGAGGTATTAAAAAATGCGGCGAGAACATTTTGGCTGCATATAATGGAGAGAATTACGAAATTGAAGAGATGTATCCCGTATTCAACGAAACCGCTAAGTTTCAAAATGAGAAAGAAGCCCAGCTCTCGACGCACTACGCTTTAGAGGCGGAAAAAATTCACAGGGATATTTATAAAAAAGCTAAAGAACTTTTTGACGCGGGTAAAGATTTTGACGGGGAAACGGTTTATATATGCCCAGTTTGCGGACATACACACGTAGGGCCGGAAGCTCCGGACAAATGCCCTGTTTGCGGATGCCGTAAAGATAAATATATTAAATTCAGCGCATAAAATAATAAAATGGTAATATCGCATAAATAAACTTTGTATTAAATTGTATAGCTAATATTAAAGATTGCAGTTAATCTTATCGATAAGATTTGACAATATAATTTTTTGTGGTATTATAAAAACATAGATATTATTTATGTATTAATTAAGTAAATATTATAAAAATGGGGGTAATTAAAATGGTACAGGGAATTAATTCAAATCCTACGGCATCTCAGCTATTTCAAAGCAATCAAGCAAATGCCAATAAAGGACAATATCAGAATATTTCCGGTCCTAACGACGTTGCGGATAAAACCGCCGCATTAACGTTAAATACCGTAAAAACTTTAAATCAAGGTTTGGTAAACGCGCTTACTCAAACTACGGCAAACCTTAACCAGAATATTCAAGGTCTTCAGGCTGCCGGTAATAACGGCGGAAAAGCCGCAAATCAAAATCAGTATAATAACAACGGACAGGCTGTTACTATAGGAACCAATCAAACCGGAAACGTATTGAGTAAAATCGTTTAGAACTATTTTAAATGCAAAAAAAATTAGACGATTTAATAATATTGGCGAAATCGTTTAAAGCCAAAAGAGCGGCAGTAGTAGTTGCCGAAGACGATTTTGTCATTGAAGGGGTAGTTTTAGCTTATAAAAAGGGTATTATAATACCAAAGCTCATAGGCAACAAAAATAAAATAATTTCTCTCCTCAAAAAAAAAGAAAAAAGTATTTCCGCGAATGATTTTGAAATAATCGGCGCGGATAACGATGTCGATGCGTCTATTATTGCCGTTAAATTAGCCTCCGATAAAAAAGCCGACGTAATAATAAAGGGCCATATCCATACGGATATATTAATGCATCAGCTTATCCGCATGGATAGCGGATTAAGGACTAACAGGTTTATTTCCCATATATTTTGCATGGAAATAAAAACTTATAAGAAATTAATCTTTATAACCGATGCTGCTATTAATATTAATCCCGATATCGTTCAAAAAGCGCAGATACTTCAAAACGCCATCGATATCTGCAAAATAATCGGCGTCAAACATCCTAAAGCGGCAATACTTTCGGCGGTGGAAACAGTCAATCCTAAGATAGCTTCTACTATGGATGCCGCAATTATTTCCAAGATGGCGCAGAGGGGTCAAATTACGGGCGGCATTGTTGACGGACCACTGGCTTTCGATAACGTGATTTCAAAAAAAGCGGCAGAAGAAAAAGGAATCAAAAGCGAGGTATCCGGCGATGCCGATATAATATTGGTTCCAAATATAGAATCCGGTAATATTCTTTTTAAAGATTTAGAATATCTTGCCGGAGCGAAAGTGGCAGGAATAGTAATCGGTCTTAAAGTGCCGGTAGTGCTTACTTCAAGGTCTGATAACGCAGAAGCAAGACTTTACTCAGCGGCGTTTGCTACTATAGTTTCAGAAAACTATTCTAAATTTTTAGAATATAAATCATGGGTATAAGAATATAAAATGCAAAAAGGGATCGAAGATTTTATTAAAATGAAATTAAACGGCGAAAAAATCGTAATGATAACCGCTTATGATTACGTTCAAGCCGGAATAGCGGAAGAGGCGGGAGTCGATATAGTATTGGTAGGCGATTCGCTTGCAACTACCGTTCAGGGAAAAGATAATACGATAAGCGTTACGTTGGACGAGATGATTTACCATGCTAAAATAGTGAGGGCAGGTTTAAAAAATACTTTTTTAGCATGCGATATGCCTTTTATGTCTTACCAGGTAAACTCCGAACAGGCTTTGACAAATGCAGGCAGAATACTGAAAGAAAGCGGAGCAAACGCCGTTAAAATGGAAGGCGGCGCTAATATTGCAGGTACAGTTAAAAAACTTACCGAAAGCGGTATTCCCGTAATAGGACATATAGGTCTTATGCCGCAGTTTATTAATGTTTTGGGCGGCTATAAAGTCCAAGGCAAAATAAGTTCGCAAATCGATAAACTCGTCGAAGATGCTAAGGCTCTCGAAGACGCAGGCGCATTCATGATAGTGTTGGAGGCAATGCCGGAAGACGCCGCCATAAGCGTAAAAAAAAGCATAAATATTCCTGCTATAGGAATAGGAGCCGGAAAATATACCGACGGACAGGTGCTTGTATTTTACGATGCGGTAGGAATGTTAGCTCAAAAACCTCCTAAATTCGTTAAAAAATTTGCGGAATCCCGCCCTATAATAATAGAAGCCTTAAAAACATACGGTAGGGAAGTAAAAAACGGTTCTTTTCCGGCGGAAGAAAATATCTATAAACAAAAATAAACACAAATAAAAAAATATAAATATAAAAATTTAAGATTATTATTTTTAAAACGAGGTGAAATAGTTTATGAATTACCTATCCTACTTTAAGTTTAGAGGCACTTTAAATAACGACTCAAAATATCCCGCACTTTCTCTTATAGCTTTTATTTTAAAAATAGCAGCCTTTGTTTATTTGGTAGTCGGATTAATCGGTACTTTTATAATGTCCTTTGTGTGGGCAGACCAGGCGGGAAAAATGTCGGAGATGTTCGGAAGAGGCGGATTTAATTTCGGCTCGGCTTTATCGTCGTTCTTTTTCTCATTGATAGGCGGCATAATAGTAACGATAGTTATATTTTTATTGTTATGGGCATATGCGGAGTTAATTTTAGTATTAATGGATATTGAGCACAATACTTCTAAAAGAAACGAAAATTAATTC
>JAJYWW010000121.1 GCA_021791295.1 bacterium
GTAGAAAAACACGTCTGGGGAAAATTAGGCGACGACGGAATAGTGACCGTCGGAATGACGAGCGTAGCTCAAAGCTTAGCCGGTAAACTTTTATACCTTACTCCTAAAAAAGTCGGCCAAAAGATAGCCCAGCTTAAGTCCGTCGCAACAGTAGAAAGCGGAAAATACGTAGGACCCGTTCCCGCTCCGTTTTCAGGGGAAATAACGGCAATAAACGAAGACGCGGTTAAAACCGTATCCTTAATAAATTCCGACCCTTACGGCAAAGGATGGGTATGCAAAATTAAAGCAGACAACATAGAAGCGGACAAAAAAAATCTTCTTACAGGAAAAGAAGCGGTAGAAGCATACAAGAAAAAAATTGAAGCCGACGGAATTAAGTGCGAATAAAATAAATAAAACCGCAAAATATAAATTTATAAAAATTTGGAGTATATAAATGCCTATTTTTAACGAATGCAATCTGCCGGAAGACCTTTATTACGATATCGAAAATCAGGTTTGGGGCAAAAAAAACGGCGACGGAACTTTTACTTTCGGAATGACGGATCCGGCCCAGTCTTTAGCCGGCAAGATTCTTTACGCAGACGTTAAGCCCGTAGGCAGAATTATTAAGAAAGGGAAAAGCGCCGCTACAATCGAAAGCGGAAAATACGTCGGTCCTTTTCCGATGCCTTTTGCCGGTGAAATAACAGAGGTAAATAAAGAGCTTGAAAACGATTCCCACATTATAAACGAAGACCCGTACGGAAAAGGCTGGATTGTAAAATTAAAGCCTCTTCCCGAGTCCGTTTCGGACGTAAATTCCCTTCCTTTCGGCGAAGAAGCCGTCAAAGCATATGTAAAAAAGCTTGAGAAGGAAGATATAATCTGCAAAAAGAGATAAATATGAGTTTTTATGAATATGACGAAAATATCGACGAAGAATATGCAGAAGGTTTTGAAATCAGAAAAAACTATTTCGATTCGGAAATAAATTTTTACGCTCCAAGTATAAAATCTTACGAAACGGAAGATTTTAAAAATACTAAGTCGGACTCCTTTCCTCCTTTTTCTATTACCGGCGGTTCCTGTTCTTTAAAATGCGAACACTGCAATGCGGAAATTTTAAAATCCATGGCTCCGGCTTTAACTCCGGACGAACTTTTTGAAAGAGCTAATGCTATTTATGAGTCCGGAGGCTTAGGCTTTCTCCTGAGCGGAGGTTCCAACAGCAGGGGCATAGTAGATATACTTCCGTACATAAAAACCGTTAAAAAGATAAAATCCGAATTAAACCTTAAAGTTATTGTACATTGCGGGCTTATTACGGAAGAGATAGCCGACGGACTTTTTGAAGCAGGAGTGGATTCCGCTATGCTCGATATTATCGGCGAAGAAGATACGATACGTAAAATTTATCATCTTAACGCAGAAGTTAAAGACTACGAAAATTCTTTGAAATACTTATCGGACAGAAAAATTCCCTGTTCGCCGCACGTAGTAATCGGATTAAAACACGGCGTAATAGCTGGAGAATTTAACGCAATAGATATTATATCCAATTACGATATATCGTCGCTTGTATTAGTCGGTTTTATGCCTATGCACAATACGAAAATGGAAAACATGGCTCCGCCCGCCGCAGAAGAGATGGGAAAAGTTTTCTTATATGCGCGTAAAAAATTTATTAGAACTCCTATTCTTTTAGGATGCGAAAGGCCTTACGGATTAAGCAAGTTTAAAATAGAAGAACTTGCCGTAAAAGCAGGTTTAAACGGCATAGCCTATCCGTCGGAAGGAATAATTCCCTTCAGCATAAAATTAGGTTTAAAACCAAAGTTTTCCGAGGCCTGCTGTTCTTTAATTTTTTCGGAATCGGCTTTGCCGGTAATAGAAGCCGGAAATTAAATCATTTATTGCGTATGTTTAGAGTTATAGATACCGGTTTAAAAGATTTCTCTTACAATATATGCATGGATAAAGCCCTGATAGAATTAAGAAAAGACGGGCTTATAGAAGACACATTCCGTTTTTTGCGATTTGAACCCTGCGTTTTGACGGGTTATCATCAGTCCGTATCCAGCGAAATAAGATTAGATTACTGCAAAGAAAAAAATATAGCCGTCGGCAGAAGGATTACCGGAGGCGGAGCTATATATTTCGACGAAGCCCAGCTTGGATGGGAACTTGTTTTTTCGGCTAAAAGCATTAAAATTAAAAATCTCGACGATTTGACCGAAAATATATGCGCGGCTTTTTCTAAAGGAATGAAAAAACTTGGGATAAATGCCGAATTCAGGCCGAGAAACGATATAGAAGTCGAAGGGCGTAAAATATCCGGAACAGGCGGAACTTATGAATCTTCGGTCTATTTTTTTCAGGGAACGCTTCTTTTGGATTTCGATCCGGAAAATATGGTAAAATCCTTAAAAATCCCCATAGAAAAGCTGACGGCTAAAAATTTTGATTCTATTTTATCGAGGGTGACCTCGGTTAAAAATATTTTAGGGTATATACCCGATTTAGATTCTATAAAATCTGCCGTTTTAGATGGTTTTAAAGAACATTTAAATTTAGATTTTTACGAGTCTGAAATTTCTAAGGAAGAAGAAAATTTTTTAAATGAAAACCTTTCTTTTTATTCGTCCGAAGAATGGATTTATTCAAAAGATTTCGACCCCGCGGAAACAAAAATAATTTCCGAAATATATAAATGCGCGGGAGGAGTTTTGAAAACCTTCGCAAAGGTGGACGAAAAAAGAAATTTATTAAAATATATATATTTTACGGGAGATTTTTTCGTTTCGCCGGCAAGGACGGTTAACGATTTAGAAAGCTGTCTTAAAGACGTTCAGCTAAACGAAGCCGTATTTAAAATAGACGATTATTTTGAAAAATTTAAGCCCGAATTCCATAATATATATAAAGAAGATTTTTTCAATATAGTTATTCAAATAATAAATAAAGTCCGGTTTATTAAAAACTTCGGCGTAAAAGAGGAAGACTTATCGAGGTTTACGTTCGTAAACGGAATGAATGCGGAAGATATTGTTTCGGCGGAATATATTTTGCTTCCCTACTGCGCAAAAAAACCCGACTGCGAATTTAGAAACAAAGATAAATGTATCGCCTGCGGCGAATGCGAAACCGGCATTGCTTATAAATTTGCGGAAAAATACGGAATTACTCCAAAAACCGTTATAAGTTACGAAAATTTGGTAGAAACTTTAAAAGAACTGAAAATAAAAGGTATTAAATCTTATATCGGTTTCTGCTGCAAAGAATTTTATATAAAAAGAAACGAAGCGTTTAAAAACAGCGGCATAAAAGCCCTTTTAATCGACATTTCTTCTCCGTTATGCTATAAATATAAAAAAGAAAGCGATGCTTACGAAGGCAGGTTTAACGGAGAAACTAAGCTCGGCGCGCAGGTTTTATTTAAAATTTTTAACGGGCGGCATGTAACGGCGGATAATAAAATAATTCGTTAATGTAAAAAAGAAAACGGAGGACGTAAAAATATGAACGGAATAACCGGACTTGCGTCAGAAAAGTCGTCAAGAAATTTGGATTTTAGCTGCGGATGCCCTGAAAATAAAGAAAATGCATATATTTTCGGAAGTTCTCCCGAATATTTAAAAGTGAGTTTAGCGGCGGCTATGACTATGGATTTCGTACCGGGTATTTTTTACCGCAACGCCTGCCTCCATTGCATAAACGTTCTTTTGACTTACGAAGAAGGCTGCAGGGCAAATTGCGCTTATTGCGGACTTCAAAAATCGAGAGAAGGCGGATATAACGATAAGAGTTTTATAAGGGTGGATTGGCCGGCTTTTAAAACCGACGACATAATAGAATCGACCTTAAAAAAGAAAAAAATAGTGGACAGGATATGTATTTCCATGATAACGCACGAAAAGGCAAAAGACGACACTTTTACTATTTTAAAAAGATTTTCCAACGAACTTCACTGTCCCGTTTCTATACTTATGACTCCGACTATATTAAAACACGGAGATATAGACAAATTTAAAGAATACGGGGCCGATATGGTTACCGTAGCGTTAGATGCCGCAACGCCCGATTTGTTCGATGAATATAGAGGCAGAGGCGTCGGAGGTCCGCACAGATGGGAAAAATATAACGATATACTGGAATATTCCGTTTCCGTTTTCGGCAAAAATAAAGTCGGATGCCACCTTGTCGTAGGACTTGGAGAAACGGAGAGAGAAATGGCGGAAAGAATACAGTCGGTAAGAGATAAAGGCGCAAGGTCGCATCTTTTTTCGTTTTACCAAGAAAAAGGTTCCAGATTAGAAAAACACCCTCAATGTCCGGCCGGCCAGTATAGAAGAATTCAGGTCGCAAGACATATAATCGACTACGATTTGGGAAGAGCAGACGATATGAAATTTGACGAAAGCGGAAAAATAACGGATTTTGGAATACCTTTTAAAAACGTGGCGGAAATAGTAGAAAGAGGCGCAGCTTTCCAGACTACGGGCTGTCCGGGCAGAACCGAAATTTCCGCATGCAACAGGCCTTTCGGCGACTCGTCCCCAAAAAATATCAGAAGTTTTCCTTTTGAGCTTAACGCTGCCGATTTAAACAGGGTAAGAAAAGAATTGCTCGAATATTAAATAACGCCTTTTTCATAATTTTACATAACGAAGTGCCTGATTTTGGAAGAAAGGAGAATAAGAATTGAACGAAGCGGAATTAGTCAGCGTCAAAGTTAAGCATTTAAATAATTTGCAAAATCAGATAATTACCGAAAAGCATACGATAATAACCGACGAGCCGGAGGCTTCGGGCGGCGACGAACTTGCTATTAATCCTATAGAGCTTGTGCTTGGAGGAGAAGGTTCGTGCACTATTTCAGTGCTTATGATGTTTGCAAAAAGAATGAAGTACGACCTGCAGGGCGTAGAAATAAATCTTACTCATAAAAGAGTCAGGGTCGAAGAACTAAAAGAATCGGGGGTTGAAATAGACGATGAAAGGGGTTATGTTCATAAAATTGAAAAAAAGATAAAATTTATAGGAAATTTAGACGACGACCAGATAGAAGAACTCCAGAGGGTTTCGCAGAGATGCCCCGTACACACCATGATAGAAAAAAGAACCTATTTTGAAATTTCATTCGATAGTTCGGAAAAACATATCTGAGAAAAAGGCGTCAGATTTTATTTTCCGCATATGAAACGGTCAATCAACATAAAAAGCTATTTCGGAAAATTAATCCGACGACTTTTTCTAAATTCTGTTGAAATTTTTTAAATTAACTTATAAAATTAATATAATACATTTAATATTTAAACTTATATATAAATATAAAATCATTAAATAAAGCGAAGGAGGTTTTATTTATGTCGGTTACAAGCGTCACTTCATCGCCTGCAAGCACGATAGAGACAAATTATCAGCAGATTATTCAAAATGCTCCGCCTATAAAAATAGAATTACCCAATGCTCCGTCTTCCGTTAAGGTTCAGCAGTCAAGCGGCAATATAAGTATTCACGTTTGACGGATAACTTTTAATAATTTTATAAATTGGATAAAATCAGCTCTTCGTTCCTCGATAAATTAGTTAAAACCGTAAGAAGTTTTAATCTTCTCGCCTGGGGGGATAGAGTCGTGGTTGGTGTAAGCGGCGGGGTGGATTCGACCGTTCTGCTTTTTTCGCTATATGAACTTAGGCATTATTTCGGAATATCGACGGCCTGCGCTTCATACGACCATAAAATAAGGCCGGATTCAGGACAAGACGTAATATTCGTCAAAGATTTATGTAAAAATCTTTCCATACCTTTTTATTCCGGAAGCGACGACGTAAAATTATACGCAAAAGAAAATAAATTAAATCTTGAAGAAACTGCGAGAATTTTGCGGTATAATTTTTTATTAAAAACGGCGCGCGATTTTAATGCCCCAAAAATTGCGGTTGCCCACCA
>JAJYWW010000119.1 GCA_021791295.1 bacterium
GATAGACGAATCTATTAAGTTTATTGAAACTATAAGAGGCGTAGGCTATAAATTTATAGATGAAAAAATATGACAAAAAGCTTAAAATTTATCTTGCAGTTTTGCTGTTTCTTATCGTCGCAATCTCGGCAAGCGCCGTTTCTTTTTTAGAATCTTCCTATTTTGCCTATATAGCAAAAACCTATATATCTTCTTATCTTTCCAAAAAACTTAAAAAAACGGTAACGTTAAAACGGATAAGATTTTCTTTTTTTTCTCCGCAAATAAGTATTTACGGCGTAAAAATTAAAAATTTGGCAAAGATTAAACAAGTCGATATAAACGTCGGACATGTTAATATTTTCAGCAGAGAGTTAAATATTTATAAAATAAATATAATTAATCCCTACTTAAATGTTTTAATAAAGAATAATAAATTTTATAACTATAAAAAAATAGCTTCGGTAATAAAAGAATTTTCCGTTAAGCGTCCAAACGGTTTAATTTCGGTTTCGTTCGATAAGATAGAAATATCCGGCGGCAGTTTCAATTTTAACGACGAAGATAAAAATATACTTGTTAATCTTAAAAAAATAAATATTACCGTTTATAAAAAACCTTCTGAAACTCCGTTCATTTATAAAAACGCCGGGATATATCTTAAATACGATATTCCTTATATATTTTTAAAATCAGGCAATTTAAAATACGGAGGAGTTTACCGCTCAAGCGCTGAAGAGATACATTATATAAAAGGTTTTATATATTACCGAAAAGTAATATTGGGAAATAAATATTTTAGCGTTTCGTCCGGAGGCATTTTAGAATTAAAGAAAAAAATTTTATTTCCGGAAATTATTAAAAAAATTAACGATACTACGTTATTAAAAGTAAGCAGCCTTTCTTTTTTTTCTAATCGTTTTAAGGAACTTCCGGCTTTAAAAGGAAAACTGCGGGCAAACGTGAATGTAATAGGAGCGGCTGCCGGAAGGTTAAAGTCTAAAGCCGTAATTACGTTAAAAGATACGGTTTTTTCAGGCGGCGATTTTAAAAGCGGAAAAATAATATGTACGTTTGACCGAAACGGCTCAAAAGACAAAAATAATATTATAAAATTCAAAAAAATCAATCTTAAAATTTTTAACGGTACTTTCAGTTCTAAGGGCAGCATAAATATTAACGAAAAAGAAGGCAAATTTAAATCGGCATTAAAAGGAATAGACGTCGGAAAACTGATCGATTTTTACGATACGGAAAAAATTCCTCAGTTAAAAGGCGAGGCTGAAGGCAGTATTACGACTTTTTTAAATTTCGGCAAAAATTTTTACGCTGCGAATATTGAAAAAATAAATTTGCTTAAACCGGTTGAACAGCTTAAATTTAAAAACGAAAAAGGAATAAATACGATATACAGGATTAATTACGGAAACGGAATTTTACTTAACGGAGCGGTTTTAGTAAACGATAAATACGTCATCATAAAGCATACCGGAATTTTATCGGAAACCGTAAAAGGCGTTTTCGGCGGGAAAATTAATTACGAAAAAAAATATTTAAATTTTAATTTTCAAGCTTCTTACGGTAAACTGCCGAAAATTAGTCTTGTCGATAAATATAAAAGCCGGTATTTTAATCCTTCGGCGGACGGAATATTGACGGGCAATATAGCAGGAAAATTTAACGGCATATATTTTAAGTTTAAAAACAGATTTAACAGGCTTTTTATAAACGGATATACGGCTCCTTTTGCCGGAACCGCAAACGTGAATATAACCGGAAGCGGCAATGTTTTCATAAAAAAAGTAAGACTAAAAGAAAACGGCACGGACGGAAAGGGGACGTTTAATTTTATCGGAGAAATTTATAAGGACAAAATTTCGCGTCAAGAGCTGATTAACGGATATTTTAATGCAAAAAACCTTGCGGCGTCGCATGCCGGTTTCTTTGCCGTTTTTAATTCCGAAGGAAATATTAAAGGGGAATTAAAAAATCCCGTTTTAACGGCGGCGGGAAATTCTAAGAAAGCCGCTATAAACGGTCAAGACGTTATCGGCGTTAATTTTAAATTTTCCGTTACGAAAAAAATATTGAATTTATATGAACTTAGAGGCTTATACGGCGGCGCTTATTTTAACGCTTACGGCGTTTTGAATTTTAACGGAACCGCAGGAAGAGGCGCTAACGGACAAACCGGCGGCGGCTATGATAATTACGATATAAACGTAGTTTCAAACGGCATTAACCTTTCTTATTTAAATTTCAATTTTTTAAAAAAATATTCGGTGAAAGGAATCGCCGATGCCGATTTGCATGTAGGCGGCACTTTCAATCTGCCGGATATTTCCGGTTCCGTCGATGCAGAAAAAGTTTTTGTTAAAGATTACCGTCTGGGCGCTATAAAAGCCGTCGTCAATTCGTCGAAAAGAAAAATGAAACTGCATTTATATGCGATGGATAATACGCTTGACACGAAAGCTAAAATTTTATTGGAAAAAGGTTATCCATACAATTTTATTACGAATATAAAAATGTTAAGCGTTAATTACAGAAAAACTTTGTTCAGGCTTTCCGGCGGAATTTTCGGCAGCGGAAAACTTTCTAATTTTAAAAATTCGTATATTTTTTCCAAATTAGATTACGTGTATTTAAAACACGGTCCTTTTTTCCTGCAGAATATCAAAAACATTAAAATTTCTTATATGGACAGGACACTTGAATTCAGCGGTTTTAAGCTCAAAGGCGGCAATAACTATTTTCAGCTTAGAGGTTATATAACTCCGCGAAAATACCATATAATATTAAACGACAGAACGGACTTATGGGTTCTCGGAATTTTTACGAACAAGATAATAAATTCATCCGGATTTGCTACCGCTTCGGCGGTAATATTCGGACCGTCCGCATCTCCGGAAATATACGGATTTGCCAATATCAAAAGGGGGCTGATTGAACCGTCCGTTTATTCTTCATTTGCGGCTTCGAGAATTTTTGCGCAGATTACGTTCAATAAAAATATGATATATATTAAAAAAGCAAGATTCAGGATGCTTAACGGTATTTTTTCGGCTCACGGCATTATTAGGCTTAACAATTTTTTGCCTTCTTATTATAGATTGGAAACTAATTTTAATTCCGCGGTTTACAGGGCGTCCGACTATTTTTACGCAAAAATGAGCGGAAGATTAGGTTTTTCGGGGAGGCCGGACAATCCGGTTTTATACGGAAGCGTAAAAATTAAAAAAGCCATGTACGATAAGAAAATAAATTTTTCGTCGTTTCTTTTAAGCTATAAAAGATACAACGCGGTAACCCAGGCGTCTCAGGTAAGTTTAACCAATCCGAGGCTGAATGTAAAGGTAACGTCGAAAAAGAAAATAGAGATAAGAAATAATATAATAAATACGAATTTCAGCGCCGACCTTAATATTCTCGGCACGCTCGATAATCCCGTAATTATAGGAACGGCGAATGCCGAAAAGGGCGATATATTTTTCAGGGGAACCGAACTGAAACTCGTATACGCAAATTTAGATTTTAATAACAGGTATAAAATAAATCCTACTTTCGACGTCGCGGCAAGAACTTATATAAATCAATATATAATAAGAATGAACGCAAGCGGATCGATGCTTAATTTTAACGTAAATCTTTCGTCGACTCCGCCCCTTTCGGAGTTAAGCATAGTTTCGATGCTTGCGCTCGGCACTTCGGCAAACTCGGTTTATGCTTCTTCCGCCGGAGGAATAGCCGCTTCTGAAGCCGCTTCGGCGATAGGCGGCGGGGTCGAGCAGAGCGTTACGGGAACCATATCGAGCTATTTCGGTTTTAAAAATATGTCGATAACGCCCGGCTATTCTGCGATAACGCACAGCGCCGCTCCTCAGGTAACCGTTTCTAAAAACTTGACGAAGCGGCTGTCGGTTTCATACAGCGATATAGCGTCTTCCCAGTCGTCGCAATCCGCTACCGTTACTTATAAGATTACTCCTCATATTTCCGTTATAGGGGTATGGGAAAATAACGAGCTTGCGCCTAATAATTCAAACGTTTTCAGCGAAGTAGGCGGCAATATAGTTTTTCACTTTAGATTTTACTAAAATTTAAAATAAAAACAATGAGTATTATAAAAAAAATAAGGAAAATTATAAATTATTTACCGTTATTCGCCGCATTTATTTTATGTTTTGCGGTAAAAGACGCTTATGCCTTAAACGCCGCAAATATTTACGGCATAAACGCGGGACGGTACACCGTAAAATCCATAAATTACAGAGTGCCTTACGGCGTTCCGGCAGGCAATATAAAAAACCTTTTTTATATAAAAGCCGGAAGAAAATTCTCTATGATTTCTTTAGAGAAAACGATTAAAACGCTTTATGCTTCGGGTTATTTTTCCAATGTTTCGGTTTTTGCAAATATAAATAAAAAATTGAAATTAATTTATTTAAAATTTGTTTTTTTTCCGAAAATTTACATTAAAGAAGTTAATATAGAAGGACTTAAAAATACCGGAATTTCGAGCGGAAGGATAATAAAATCCGTTCCCTTTAAAAAAGGCGGTTTAATATATAAATATTATAAAACCATAAGCATAAAAAAAATAAAAAAGATTATGTCTAGGGGCGGTTATCCGTCGGCAAAAGTAAGCATAAAAACGCCTTTATTAAATGGAAGGCCTAAATATTATGCGGTAAATATAAAAATTATTTCCGGCAGACCGGTTATAATTTCTAATATATTCGTTAAATTTAAATTATATTATCCGAAAAAAAAAGTTGAAGCTTTAATTAAAAAACTTGTCGGCAAACCGCTTAATTTAAATAAAATTCATTTATTAAGGAAAAGCATATGGGATTTATATAAAAACAAGGGCTACTTAAATTCCATTATAACAAGTCCTAAAATAACTTATATTTCTAAGCGAAAAGCCGTTATAACACTTAATGTCCATCCGGGTTATAAAATATCATTTCATTTTAAAGGGATAAAACCTTTAAGCGAAAATTTCGTTAAAAATTCCGTATTGCAGATTAAAAACGTATTAATATTCGACGGCGGCACTTTTTTAGCTTTTCAAGAGGTTTTAAAAAAATACTATATGAAGCAGGGCTATTTTTTTGCCGAGGTTTTGTTTAAAGAAAACAAAGACAAGAAAGATAAGAAGATAAATCTTTATTATTCGGTAAATAAAGGCAGCAAAGTAAAAATAGGCAAAATATACATATACGGGTATAAACCTTTTAGCAGAGGGACTATAGCGCGTCTTATGAGAACGCGCGTTACCTCTTTTTTTAACAGGGAATATTTCTGCAAAAACAGACTTAAAAACGACGTTCAAAATATTAAAAACTATTACGACAACGAAGGCTATTTATCCGCCCGCGTTTCTTACAAATTAAAATTTTCGCCCGATAAAAAGAGCGTAGCGGTAACAGTAAATATAGATTCCGGAATTCCTACGACCGTAAAAAAAGTTTATATTACGGGGCTTCCCGCTATTTTTAAAAGCAATGCCGCGCTTACCGGCTATTTTTTAAAAATGAAAGCGAAACCCTTCCGCATAATTACGGCCGAGAACGGAAAGGAACTGCTTTCCACTAAATTATCGGATTCAGGGTATGTTTTTTCAAAAGTCAAAATGAACGTAAAGTTTTCTAAAAATAAAAAATATGCATATATATACTATGAAATAAAAGCGGGGCCGAGAGTCAGGATAAAACGGATTTTAATAACCGGCAATACGGTAACAAGAACAGGTTTTATTAAAAGTCTCTTGCTTTTTAAAAAAGGGCAGTTTTACGACCAGCGGAAAATACTCGAAACTCAAAACAGGCTTTATAAAAGGGGTATATTTAATTCGGCCGTTATTAAAATAGAAAATCCGGAAAACGAAGTTTCCGAAAAAACGGTAATGGTTAGGGTAAAAGATGCAAAACC
>JAJYWW010000013.1 GCA_021791295.1 bacterium
GGTCTATTACGATAACTTGATATCGTTTATTAAGACGAGAGTTAAATATTTCTAAACCTGTATCGCTTAAATATTCCTGCATATTAATCCCCCAATTTATTACTTTATATTATGTATGCAATAATCCTGCCAATTTTATTTTTCCCGCCATTGCCCGCTTATCGCAATTTCGTTGCCGGCGGTTTTTTGACGGGCGGAAATATTTTCCTGATATTTTCGACCATTAGCCGGACGGGGTATCGTGCGTCAGACTTTTCAAAAACCGCTTAGTTTCAATACTGTTATTTATATATAATTATATACCAAATAGGTATATAAATCAAGCTAATATTTTAAAGGTTTATAAAAATTTTGACGCTATTTAAAAACTTAAATATTAAGGAATAAAAGGATATTTCTAAAAATTAAAAATAACGGGGGGATTTTGACAATAAAAAAACCCCGCAAAGTTTTCCGCCTTGCAGGGCTAAAAATATTATTATTTTGTTTCTTTTTCAAAACCTCATCATCGCCTCTAACTTCACTCCGTTAAGCACATAAACGAATACCGTCCCGACGTAAGCTCCCGTCTTTGCTATTACCCTGTATCCGTAATAATTAGCGGTAGCTTTGCCGTATTGCCTTGCTTCTTGAATAGTATTATTTATAACGGGTTTTATTCCTTTTGGCAAATTATCCCACCCCGCCATATTGGTATTTTTAACCTCTGCAATATTTCCGTTGCATATCTTGTAATTTTCGACAGCCCAATACGCCGGTTTCGGAAAGCCCTGTGTGCGCCTTATAATGCTTATTAGCTTACAGCCGAACATAGTCGTTGTAATGGGTATAGCGTTATAGGTATAAGCTCCGTAAGTGTAGGTATAAGGACTGCCGGAATTATACACCCGCATTGCAAGTTTATTAAAGTTAGGGTCGGATTGGTTATAGGGCGGGTTTAGGACGGAAAAAGCGTAAACAGGGTTTGCGGAAAAAAATATAACAGCGATTATAAATACTTTCAATATTGTTTGCATAGTTTTTTTGCCATCCTCGTTTCCTTTATAATTTCCGCCGAAAAATTACAAGACAAGGCGGAGTATCCGGATTCAGCAATATAATATTTTTTGCTATCTTTTATTCTATCAAGCCATTTATTTGAAACGGCCCAATTGACGTCCCTTGTAAAATTTTTCGGCATTTTTTCGCCTACGCGGTCAAACATCTCATTCAATTCCAATAAGGTAAAACTACGACGGCCAAGAATATTTTCCATATAACCCGCAAATACCAATATTTTATCAGGATTTCTTTTAGGATTAAACTTCCTGTAATATTCGGCAGGACTTATGTCTATTTTTTTAATATCTTGACATAAGTATATTATTTCTTTCGCTTTATCTTGGTCGATGGTTTTTGCAAAAGATAAACCGGCGCCGGATATATTGATTTTGTATTCAATAGCCATCATATTTTTCCTCCAAACTGCTGCTAACTATTTCTAATTAGCCCTCTAATCAACCATTGGTTGTCTTACCGTCACCGACAAGCCCCATCTGAAAAGGCGGGGTGATTGACTTATTTCTCAAGGAATTCCGACAAATCAGAATATATAAAAGAACCCTCGCCTATACGTTTAACTGTGTCCTCTGCTTCGGGAGCATGAATGCCCTCAACTTCTTTTTTAGACAACGGCTGCCAATTCCCTTCGCATAACTTTATCCCATATATTTTTCTCTTGGATATAGGGCGAGTTTTGCCTTTTCTATCCGTTTCAATACCTAATTCTTGCCTTATTATTATATTCCCGAAAGCAGAAGCCATGACCTCTTGCAAAAAATTCCTAAAACCATCTTCGGCAGCCAAACGCTTCCTACAAGCGATTTCCGGCATTACACGTTTTATCCCTTCCTCCGCCATAAACGCGCTATAACTGCCGTAAAACACGCCTTCAGGCGATACGAAGGCATTTGCCGTTTCCGTCTTATTCATGGAAGAACCGTATATAAAGGTAATACTTTTATTCCCCTGAATCCGAAGAATGAGGTCGGTTATTTCCGCGGCGATTTTGTAGAATTTTGGTTCGTTATAATTCGGGATTTTCATAAAGTTTTTTCCATAATATAAATTTTTCATTTGTGAAGCAGATAAACCCTTATTTGCAATAGGGGTTTCTCTGCGGTTAATTTAAAATTGAGCATTCAAATGACTCGTAGAATTTGCAAATGCCCAGTTTTTAACTATCCCTTTTTTATTAAAAAGAATAGTAAGCACTTTATTATTGTCGGTTTGCGCATGCGCAAATAACCCGACAACAGGAACATAAGCCAAAACTCCGTTATGCGACGTATTACGCGAATACGTCCATTCTGGATCGCCGTTGCCAGCAAATTCTTTGCTTACAGGCTGTCCGAACATCTGGACGATTTGCGATTCTGTAGTCTGCCCCTTGACTATTTTTTGCGATAATTTAGCGTTTGATTCGTTTTTAATAGAACTGTTTCCCATGCTTGCGCCGCAACCTGCAAGAGCGGTCATTGATACTGCTAACATCATAAATAATGCAATTTTTTTCATTTTTAACTCTCCTTTAAAAATTAATGTTAATTTAGCGAACTATCTATTGATAAATATTTTAATAATAATTTTATTTTAAATCGCTTAATTTTTGAGTAACCTTAATAGCAGTGCTGGCTCTTTCTGTAATTGCTTTCTCTCTCCATCTAAGCATTTCATCGACGCCAGGACACACCATCTCAAAAAACCTTTGTTCTTCAAAATTCGATAGAATCAAGATTTCTGCGCCGTTGGGATTGCGGTTTTCTTTTTTACAGGTTTCAAAAATTTCTTTTTCCAACCCCTTTCTTACATCTTCTCTTTCGTCCATAATTTCCTCCTTATTACTTAGTATAAAATTAATAATGTTAATGTCCATATCCGCGCCTGTAAATATAATATATTTCAATATAAACATACACTATCATAATTAAGTTTAATATACCAGCACTAAGAATAACCCCACGGTTATTCGATACCTTCATTAATACTTTATTTAATATCGGTTGATGTATCTGATGTATCGCCACGGGAGCAGACGGCGGCATTAATAAAATAATAGCAGCATAAATAATTCCAAAAATGAATAATGTCCAAATACCAGCCATTATAGCTGCATATTTTGAACTATGCTCTTTATTTTCTCCTGACACTCCCATTTTATCAAGCAATATTTCGGTTTCAATATTTTTTTCCCATTGAGGCATTCTTTCCCAGCGTTCTTTTTCTCTTTGCGCCTCAATTTCGTTAAGTTGCTTTTTGACTGCATTGAGTTCAAGCTTAGCTTTTGCTTTTTTAAGTTTATAAGATTCAAACATTTTTGCCTCCTATTATTGAATATTTTACTATATTTATATAGCGAGGTTCTCCGGAAAAAGAACTTCCAATACAGACCTATCTACGCATTTCCTGAAATATATCGACCTTATAAAAATTTTAATTTTATCACGGTCGAATTTTTCGATTAAAATGCTCAAAGCGTTTCTTAATTCCTCTATATCGTCTTTGCCGTATTTTTCTTTTTTGCCTTTCAATTCTTCGAAATCTTCGTAAATTGCCTGCGCTATCAAATCTTCCTGAATTTCTATTTCTTCCGCTTCCCGCCTCGACAATTCTCTTTTTTCTTCTATCCTGTCCGCACTGCGTTCGTATTTAATAATTGTTTCTTTGAACGGCGCCGGCTTTACGATTTTTTCTATAATATTTTCGCTTGTCAGTCCTTCTTCTTTTAATCTATCGTAAACCGCCCGCCTTAAACACGTAAAATCGTAGTCGTCGAGATTTAAGCCGGCAATGTCTAAATTAACGATACTACTTATATCGTTGTCGATTTTAAATTTAAGCGATTCGTTTAAGTTTTCTACCTCGTCTATATTCGATAATCCGGCATACCCCAGATAGTCGTTTATAAAATCGGCAACGGTTTCGTAATCGTCTATATTGTATCCGTTTTCTATAACTTCCGTAAGTTCCCTGAAAGCTCCGTTTAAATTAGAAAAATAAGTCTTATATCTTATGCCGTTATAGAATTTGTCCGCAATGAAAACGAAAATTTTGTTATATAAAAGCCCGTTTTCCGATAGCTGGGATTTAATAGAAGATGTTATTTTACCGATTAAGGAATTTTTATCCATAAGATTTATAGTTTTATCATGTCCGGTTGCCGGACAAAATGATTAATTATATGTTATCTATTTCCTTATTTATTTCTTTAATGCCGCTTTCCAAAACGAATTTATCATCGCGATTATATCCTGTCAATTCATCTTTTTTGTCTTTATCCGTGTCAGTTAAAAAATTTAATATTAATTCCGTATCATTTTTTATGCTCATAATGCATATTGTTTTTTGTGCTTCTAATCTCAACCTGAAACTTCTTTCAAAACCTATACCTAATCCGATTAAAATCGAAATTATATATATAACAACAGATAAATAATGTGGTTGGGGCAATTTATAAAAAATATAATACAATTTTAAGAAAAGCGTTATTATTGCTCCAATAATAAAAAAAACAAGTGCAGACACAATTATAGTGAAAGTTGCGAGGTTATATAATCTTTCTACTTCTTTTTGTAATATTTTCGGATTATATTTGGGATTCATATACCAGATAAAAATTATTTAAAATTTATAATGGTGTGGAGGGGAGGAATCGAACCTCCGAACGTTCGTCTCGAATTTTCAAGTAGCCATAAAATTGATGATAATTCCAAAATTGCAAATTTATCTCCCCAGGAGAACCTCCACACGAACGCTAATCTGCAACTCTGAATGAATAAAATAAATTTTAAAACAATTAACATAATTACCACCTCCGTTAGTTTTGCTGAAACTATATTAATAATAATCTTGACACTGCTAATGGAAATGGCTACTTGAATTTTCAAGCTTTATACATAATATAAATATATAATTTTATTGTTTTTTTATATTTTTATAAGAAACTATTTTTATTCTATCAAATTTCTATCTCTTCCTTCAATAAATAAAACATTCTAATCTTTTGATATTTTTTATATAGAATCCCCGCCCTTACGGACGGGGTAGCCCTGCTTTTTCTCTAAACAGGGCTATTATCAAAAGGTATTTTTTAAAACGGGATGTCGTCCTCATCGCCAGTGCTTGGCGGCGGCGCTTGATATTTTTGTCCGCTTTGCGTTTGCGTCCTCTGTGCTGTTCCTGACATTTGTCTTTGTGTTTGCGCCTGAGGCGGTTTTTCATCATAATAATCGTCTTGTCCGCCCTGCGAATCTTCTTTTCTGCCTACCAAAACAATATTGTTTGCTATTATTTCAGAGATGTATTTCTTATTGCCCTCAGCGTCATCGTAAGAGCGGTTATTAATCCTGCCCTCTACAAAAACCTGCTTGCCCTTACTAAGATAATTTGCCATAGTGCTTGCTAACTTATCAAAAAGCACTATATTATGCCAAATCGCCTTTTCCGTTTTATTGCCTGATTTATCGTTAAAATACTCAGTCGTGGCCATCGAAAATTTTAAAATTGCCAAACCATCCGGCGTGTATCTGAGTTCAGGGTCTTTTCCAAGATTGCCTATAAGCATTACTTTGTTTAAACTTCCCATGATTTCCTCCTTAAATTAAATATTATTATATTTTTAAATTTTTAAAAATAACTAAGTTTGTCCGTTTTGCGGACAATTAGTTTAACATCTTAAATCCTTCATTTTTAAGTCTAATAAATTTCTTTTTTACAACTGTAATTCCGGGGATGTCTAATAAATCCCCCATGGTCTTAATTTGCTTCTTGAGTTCTGCCTCGTTAACGGCAATTAGATTTTCCGGCACATTTCCGTTTCTTATGCCCTCGATAAAGTCAGGCATATTAATTTCAAAT
>JAJYWW010000079.1 GCA_021791295.1 bacterium
AGAATAAAATTTATCTGCCATAATTTTTTGTGCTCAAGCGCTTTTTTGGCATAATACACGGATGCCCTGTAATTTTTAATTTCGTATTCGTCCAAGGCGGCATTTGATAATGCCCTGTAATTATCCTGATTATAACTTAAGGCTTTTTTAAACATAATCAATGCAGTGCTGAAATCGTTTTGCGAAAACGATAAAACTCCTTTTTTATTGTAAAAATTTGATTCTTGAATGCCTGATTTTTTAATGAAAGCTGTTTTTTTTGCTAATTTTCTATAAACTCTTTCGGATATATTTGATTTTTTCTTTATTTTTTCATAATTTAAAGAAATAGCTTTTGGCTTTGCAGCGGTTTTTTTATTTTTCTTAACGATATATAAAAACGGATTTATAGTTCCGAAATCTTTCGGCTTCTTTATATATCGCTTCGATTTTAAAATGCTTTTTAACGCATCTTGTCTGCTTATAACATATACAGCTAAGATTGAAGAAAAATTTACCGAATTGTTTTTACTGATATTTTTACCGATATAGAATTTTTTAAAATTTATTTTATAATTATACTCTAAATCTTTAACAAAGGAATAAATATCGTCTGGATTTCCCAAACCGGACACTTTAAAATAAAAATTTGCGGCTGTATTTTTTTTATTTAATCTTATAAATTTAACGACATTCAATTTTATTCGATATTCTTTTCCGGCGCTTATAATTTCCGAAATGAAATATTTTTCGTTTTTATTGAAAGAGTATCCATAGCGTAAAATAGGAAAGTCGGTTTTTCTAATTCCTTTTATGCTTTCGTCTATCTTGATTTGAATACTTTTTAGCTCGGCGATTCTTTTGTTTATAGACAAACTTATTTTACTTTCTTTTGCCGTAATGCTTTTATATATAAAAAAAACGGCAAAAGTCGATATTAT
This sequence comes from bacterium, assembly GCA_021791295.1. The sequence continues at coordinate 921 of JAJYWW010000079.1, forward strand.
AAGAAATGTTACGACAAAATAATATGCTATTTTTTTATTCACGACATTATATATTTTTTAAAATTAAAATAATACATTATATATTTAATACATTATTAAAAATTTTAAGTCAATCAATTTTGTAATAAGACGCCATAGACGTATCCGTTTCATACACGTTTACGCTTTTCACGGCTATGCCGTTATGTTGCGTAGATTTAATTTTTTTTTCAAATTCGTTATATATATACATAGCTAAATTTTCCGCAGAAGGGTTTACGCTTAAAAAAAAATAGATCTCGTTGATAAACTTATGGTCGAGCGTTTCCAATACTTCGTTAAGATAATTTTTCAGCAGTTTAAAATCTATCGCTATTCCTATTTCGTTTAACTTAGATGCAGAAACGACGGCTTCAACCTTCCAGTTGTGCCCGTGAACGTTTTCGCATTTTCCCTGATAGCCTCTTAAAGCATGTGCAGACGAAAAACCCGACGTTATTTTTAAATCGAACATAATTTTTTATTATTTTATTATGAACCTGTAAAATTATCGTTAATTTGAATCTTTGCGTGCATTCTGAGATTTACGATCATATTTTTAAGTTTCTTCTTCAATTCGGCCGCATATTTTTGCTTTTGTTTTTTTGAAGTTCCTCTTCCGTTTTCGATGGTAAATAAAAAGAATTGCAGCCTGTATTTTATAAATTTTTTTTCTATTAGAATTTTTTTAAAAAAATTATAGAAACTGTTTTTATCAAAACCAAACTTGCTTAAAAATACCGAAAAACTTGTATGCCTATGAAGAGCGGCAAACTTCTTTTTAAAATTTTGAGCCATAGCCTTTAAAGTAAGATTGTTTACAATTAAGCCTCCGGCCTTTTCCTGCTGATTAAGAATAATAATCCTGTTTATATATATATTCGTCAAACGCTTTAACTCTCCTTTGGTTAACGTTTTGTTAATTTTAACATATTTTAAATTATTTACCATATTAAAATTATATAAAAAGTATAAATCATTAAGCGTTATAGGGGTATTGTCAACCGAGGCGGCTATAGAATCAACTTGAAATCCGCTTGAAACGTTAGCGGAAACCGACGTCAAAAAAAATGCAAAAAAAATCGACAGCCAAGCAGTTTTTATTTTATACTTCATTATTTTTAATAGAAATTATTAAAAATTTATTATAAAATCTTACTATGGATTACAATATAATATTTATATTTTATATTTTAATATTATCATTATTTTTATTTTTTTTATATATTTTTTTATTTAAAAATATACAGTATTTATTTGCTAAAAATAAATTAAGGGAATATACGCGCGAAATTGAAATTTATAAAACCATATTAAACAACATTGCGGAAGGGGTTGCCGTTATAAATAAAGAAAAAGAAATCTTATTCGTAAACGAATCTTTCGGCAGAAATATAAGATCGGCAAAAACAGGCGGCAAAAATATTATTAATCAATTCGATTTTTTAACTAGAAATATAGAGCTTAATTCATTAATAGACGGAGCGGTTAAAAATAGTTTTTTTAAAATCGCCGAAAAAAAAATTTCTTATTACGATAGAGCCGAAAAAAAAACTGCCGATTGCGTAATCTTTAAGATAAATAATAAGGATAAATATGCGGTAATAGTAAAAGATATAACCGACATACAGAAAATAGAAGATATCAGATCGTCTTTTATTCAGAACGTTTCCCATGAATTACAAACGCCTGTGACGGCTATAACCGGTTTCGCCGAAACTTTAAAAAACGGAGCTATAGACAACCCTTCCGTCAGGTTGAAATTCGTGAATATAATCGAACAGCACGCAAAACGGCTTCGATTTTTAATTGACGACCTGATTACGCTTTCCAATATCGAAACGGAAAAGTTTCCGGTTAAGCTAGAAAATATCGATATTAAAACTAATATAGAAAATTCTTTAATTTTATTTGAACGCGAAATAAAAGAAAAAAATTTATCCGTCATTAATAAAGCAAAAAACGATATATTTATTTCAGACCCCGGCAAAATCAGCCTTATTATAAACAACCTTATTCAGAATGCCGTGAAATACGCCAATAAAAACGGCATAGTGTCGATAGAAGGGTACGCCGGCGGCAAGACGGCGGCAATGAATTTTATTTCTGAAACGGAAGAAACATCGGTTTTGTGGAATTTTTATTTCCTTAGTGAAAACGACTCGCAATTTCTTTTCTTTTCAATAAGCGACAACGGCATCGGCGTAAATTATACTAATCTTTTAAGGCTCGGCGAAAGATTTTTCAGGATAGACGGTTCGCATAAAAATTCGGCAAAAGGTTCAGGGCTTGGTCTGGCTATCGTCAAACATACGCTGAAATTCCTGAGAGGCAGTGCAGTCATTAAAAGCAGTATGGGAAACGGATTTAAGTTTTCTTTCATTATACCGGTTAAAACGGTTAAACAAAATTTAACTCCGGAATAGATTTTATAATTTTGTATTTGTAAAGCAATTCGGTATAAATATTAAAACCCCTTATTTCGTCGGGTCCTAAATTAAAACTCAGACAGTCCGTCCAATATTCCATAAGCTCTTCAAAAGATATGAAGTCATAATCGCCGGATTTTATCACCGTTTCGGCTGCATCTTTAAAACCGGATAGCGCTTTTCTTTTTGATTCTATCAAATAATCGTATAAAACGGAAAATTCATTTTTATTGCCGTCGTAAGATTCTTTTCTTATTATAAAAAGAGCAAAAACAAAAGGGAATGACGTATGCCTGTACCATAAATCCGCTAAGTCGTACGCATAATAGCCGTCGGGAATATTTTTTACAAGTTTTAAGGCATTATTGCCTATATGAAGAAAACTGCTTCCTTCAGCTATTTTTTTATAATAATCCGAATCTATCTCAAGTTCTAAATTATCGTTTTGTTTCAATGTTAAAAATTTCATTGCGTTTAAATCCATTTTATAGAATTCTGCCAATAAAACCTTCAATAAATTTACCGAGGTAAGAGTTTCCGGCGTAACGTATACCGTTTCGTTCTTATTGAAATCCTCTATGGATTTATTTGAAAAAAGATATATGCTTTTTACTTTTTTCTTAGAACTTATTGATAGGTTGGGGAATATATAGGAATTACGGTAATTGGAAATATAGTAAAATGAAGATGAAGGGCTAATATCTATGCCTCCGGATTGTAATTTGCCGTTCAAAAAAGCAGGCGTTCCGGAAATAAAATCCGCAAAATTATTCTTGTTTTCGTCTTTAAGTATTTTTTTTAAATAATAATAGACAGGATATACGTTAAGATAATTTATCTCACCTATTTTAATCATAAAATGGTTGCCTGTATTACGGTAAAATTTGCGAAATTTCTTTGTATAAATAGTCGGGATTATATCCTTTAAGTTCGTCGTATCGGTGATTTCCGGAAGCAACGGCGCATATATGAATACCGGCATTTTTTGCGGCCATTATGTCTATCGGGGAATCGCCGATTAATATAGTATTCTCTTTTGGAATAGCGGTAATCTCTACAATTTTGTTTATCATTTCCGGCGACGGCTTGCCTTCTAAACCGTCGAATACTCCGTAAACATAATCAAAAAGACCTGCTATCTGCAGATGCTTCAAAAGTTCGCGGGATATAGAACCTGTTTTATTAGTCGCAACGCTGAGAGTTTTATTTTCGTTTTTTAATTTTAAAAGAAGCTCTTTTGCGCCTTTTATTAACGTTGTTTTATCGAAACAGACTTCCGTGTATTTTTTTCTAAAAACTGCGATAGCTTCTTCTTCATTCTCTTTTCCGAAAAGTTTGCCGAGTAGGCCTTCAAGCGGAACGCCGACGTAAGAGCTGGATTCTTCCGGCGTTATCTGTCTGCTTTGAAATTTAGAAAATACGGCGTCGAATGCATCGTTTATAGCTTCAAATGAATCTATAAGCGTTCCGTCTAAATCAAAAATTATTGAATTATATTTTTTTAAAATTTTAAAAAACCTCTCATAAATTCGGCGGTTTCTTCGGGAATAGCGGTATTAATGGACATTCCCGTTCCTATTTCGAAACCGGCCTTCATAGTAAGTCTTGGAATAATTCTTAGGCTCCAGTGATAATAGTCTTCTTTTTCGTCGGCTATAGGCGGATTATTAAAAACAAAATTATAATCAGGATCGTCGAGCGCTTCATACATACCCTTCAGAATCTTCTTGACTATTATGCCGAGAGCCTTAACCTTATCCATAGAAATATTTGAAAAACAGGGTTCGTGCGACAGCGGCATTATCCATGTTTCAAAAGGACTCGTCGAAGCAAACGGATGAAAAACTATGAAATCGTCGGTCTGCATTATTATCCTTCTGCCGTCCACTATTTCAGCCTGTATCATATCGCAAAAAATGCATCTTCCTACCTCGTCGTAATAAAATCTGGCCTGCGAAATATTATTTCGAAGGTTAAGCGGTATTACGGGAGTTGCTATAATCTGTGAATGAGAATGAATAATCGACGTTCCGGCGTTAGCGCCGCTGTTTTTAAAAATTATGATGTATTTAAATTTAGAATTGGTATGAAGGCTCAAATATCTCTGCCTGTACATCAAAAAAAGCTCCTGCACCTGTTTGTCCGAAAAAAAAGGTATCGTTTCGTTATGCTTAGGCGTATCTATTACTACTTCGTGCGTACCTATTCCTGGTTTAGTCCTGAAAACTTCCGTTGCCCTGGGAAAAAAATATCCGGTAAAATCGGTATTTACGGATTTAATTACTTCATAAGCGTTTATATTTTCTTCAGAATTAAGAGAAAGAGCGGGAAATTTATTAGGGATTACCCTTATCCACCAGCCCTTAGAATTTGTCTGAGTGCCGTAAGTCCTGAAAGCATCTACTTCATGGGGTGAGAAGTGTTCGTTTCCCGAACAAAAAGGGCAATCTGCCGAATATTCGCCGAGCTTTTCGAACGCTTCTTTTTTATGTGCGGAGTCCCCGCCGAATTCGTTGGG
>JAJYWW010000082.1 GCA_021791295.1 bacterium
GCTTAATAAGGCTTTAGAGATAGAAAAAGAAAATATTACGGCGCTCAATGAAGCCGGTAATCTTTATAAGCTTAATAAAGATTACGATAAGGCCGTTTTTTATCTAAATAAAGCGCTGGAATATTCTCCGGACAATCTTTATGCTATAACTCAGCTGAAAGATATATTTATCAAAAAAGAAGAGTGGAAGAATGCTTACAGGATGTCTAAATTGTTTCTTTCGCACTCGAAAGACAAAGAGATTAATAAAAAAGAAGAACAGATTATGCTTGGACTTAAATATGAATTCGGGAAATATCTTCTGGAATCGGAAAATGATACCGAGAGGTCGGTGAAACGTTTTAATCAGGTACTCGGACAGAATAAAAATTTTGTTCCCGCTTATATATCCCTTGGAGACGCATTTGTAAAAAAGGGAAAAATTAACGAAGCTTTTGAGCTATGGGAGAAAGCATTTCTGAAGACCGGCAATCTGGCTTTAATTATAAAAATTGAAGATATTTCTATAAAAACAAACCATCCGGAAAATATAATTAGATTTTATCAGGAGCTTATATATGATAACCCGGAAAGATGGGAATACAGGCTTTTTCTGGGGAAATTATATGTCAGATTGGAAATGATAGACGAAGCTCTTTCTAATCTATCTTTAATTCCTCCGTCGGTATTTAAAGATAATTCTCTAAATATGTTACTTGCGGAATGTTATTTCAAAAGAGGAAAATATAACGATGCATCGGTAAATTTTAGAAAAGCGCTTAAAAGCAAATACCCGGTTAAATTGCCCTTCGTGTGCTCAAACTGCGGGTTTGTTTCATATAATTATTCTTCTATATGTCCCTCGTGCAATTTCTGGAATACGTTTAATATAAAAACATCTGGAACTCTTTATGAAACCGGCGTCAAAGACGAAATAAAAAATATATCTCCTTTTGTTTCCGAATAAAAAAAACGATATGAAAAAAATTAAAAGCGCCGTTTTAATTATTTTAGACGGTTTCGGAATGTCTTCGAAAATTGAAGGCAACGCAATAATTAATGCAAAGCCCGAGTTTATAAATTCCCTCTTTAATAATTATCCTTTTACAACTCTAAAAGCACATGGATTGGATGTCGGTCTGCCGGAAAACACTATGGGAAATTCCGAAGTCGGTCATTCAAATATAGGCGCCGGACGCGTAGTGATGCAGGATTTGACGAAAATAGACCTGCTTATAAAAGAGGATAAGCTTAAAGACAACAAAGTCTTATGCGAATTTCTGAAAAAAGTAAAAGCAGACGGTGCGGTCGTGCATCTTATGGGGCTGCTATCGGAGAGCGGAGTTCACTCCGAACTGTTGCATTTGTTATATTTAATAGACTTTTTCTATAATAGCGGAATAAAAAGAATTTATATTCATCCATTTTTAGACGGCAGGGATTCTCCGCCGAAGAGCGCGCAGATTTTTTTAGATAAATTAACCGCGCATATAAAGCCTTTTGCCGATAAGGTTTATATTTCCACTATTTGCGGAAGATTTTATGCAATGGACAGAGATACCCGCTGGGATAGAATTGAAACAGCCTTTAATTTATTGACTCGCTTGAAAGGCGAAAAATTTGACGACCCTGCAAGAGCAATTAAAAAATTTTACGGGGACAATATAACCGATGAATTTATGCCCGCAATAGTTATGGATAACGGCGCTGAAAACGATGGAGCGATTAAAGAAAACGACGGCGTACTTTTTTTTAATTTTAGGGCGGACAGGGCAAAACAGTTGACTATGGCGCTTACCTTTAAAGATTTTGATAAATTTTCGAGAGAAAATTTTAAACCGGTTAAAAATTTCGTTACGATGACTAAATATGACGATTCGTTTGAAAATAAATATATTATAGAACCTCAAAATTATTCCAATATTCTGGGAGAGGTTGTATCTAATTGCGGTTTTAACCAGTTCAGAATTGCCGAAACGGAAAAATACGCCCACGTAACTTATTTTTTTAACTGCGGCAGGGAACAGCCTTTTAAAAATGAGGATAGGCTGTTGATACCTTCTCCGAGGGAATTCAAAACATATGATTTAGTGCCGGAAATGAGCGCATTTAAAATTAAAGATGCGCTCATAGAAAGAATAAAATCGGGAGCATATGAATTAATAGTCTGTAATTTTGCAAACTGCGATATGGTCGGACATACCGGAAACTACCCTGCCGCTATAAAGGCGGTACAAACTATTAATTCCGTTTTAAGCGAAATAATACCTATAGCTTTAGGTCTTGACTGCGTATGTATAATAACGGCAGACCACGGAAATGCTGAAACTATGATAGACGAAAACGGAGAGCCTATGACCAACCATACCTTGAATCCAGTGCCGTTAGTTATCGTATCGAACGATGCAAAAGAAATTCCGCCGTTAAAAAACGGCAGGCTTGCGGACATTGCGCCTACTATCCTTAAACTGATAGGTTTAGATATACCGGAAGAGATGACCGGGCGCGTTTTATGGGAATAGTTTCATTTGATCATACGGGTAAAGATATAAGATTAGACCTTTTTTTAACCGCGAAACTGCCTGAGACGACAAGGTCGTTTGTTAAAAAACAGATATTAAACGGCGCGGTCTGCATTAACGGCGCGGTCATAAAGAAACCTGCTTACATATTAAAAGAAGGCAGTCTAATAACGTTTAAAGAGCCGGAGACGATAAAATCAGGCATACAGGTCTTTGATTGCGATATAGAAATAATTTACGAAGACGATTATATTGCTGCGGTAAACAAACCGGCAGGGATCCCCGCTCATCCCGGAAAGGGAAATTATAACAATACGTTAGTAAATATTTTAATAGGAAAAATATCCAATCTTTCGGGCATAGGCGGGATTGAAAGACCCGGAATAGTCCATAGATTAGACAAAGATACTTCCGGCATAATGTTAATAGCGAAAAACGATTTATCGCACAACGCCCTTGCGTCAAGTTTTAAAAACCGTGAAATTAAAAAAACTTATTTTGCCGTAACTTACGGTATTATTACCCAAAAAGACGGATGCATCGAAGGGTTCATAAAAAGAGACCCTAAAAACAGGATTAAAATGGAAATGGATAAAAAAGAAAACGGAAAACATTGCATTACCCGTTTTGAGAACTTAAAATCTATAGGCGGCGCCGCAACACTGCTTAAAGTTATGCCGGAAACGGGAAGAACTCATCAAATTAGAGTTTCTCTTTTTGAAAGCGGGTATCCTATCGTAGGAGATAAACTTTATAAAAGAAAAGATATTAACGATAAATACAAAAGTTTAAATTTTGTCAAAAGACAGATGTTGCACGCATATATGCTTGAATTTCCACATCCGGTAACAAAGGAAAAAATAATTTTAAAAGCACGAGTTCCCGACGATATGTTCTGGGCTATCGGTCCTAATTATTCGGACACCGCAGTTTTATAAGTTAGAGGTGTTTCATAAAATGGTTAAAATAGGATTAACGGGTTCCATAGGTGCGGGGAAAACAGCCGTCCTAAATTTGTTTAAAAATTACGATTTTTTAACCGTAAATCTTGACGAAGAAGCAAATAAAATTATAAAAAAAAATAGCGTCGAATATAAAAAAATTGTTGATTTTTTTGGAAAAAACATTTTAAATAGTGATTATGAGATAGATCGTAAAATTCTTGCCGGTATAATTTTTTCTGATTTTTTTAAAAAAAAGGCTTTAGAAGATATAATCTATCCGTCATTAAGAGCAAATGTAGACGACATACTTAAAGCAAGCCGTAAACCGGCTGCGATAATTGAAGGAGCGGTTATTATAGAATCCGGATATTATCTTAACTTAGATAAAACCATCCTTGTAGCCTGCGATTTCTCGAGAAGAATTAAAAGAACATATAAAAAATTCGATTTTGAAGATTTTATTAAAAGAAATAAAAATCAATTAAGCGAAAAAGAAAAAATTAAAAAATCCGACTTTATTATAAATAATAACTACGGATTTAAATTCTTAATCCCTCAAATTAACTCATTTATACGCTTTTTAAATAATTTATATAAAATTAATTTTTCAAAAAATAATGTCGTATAGGGATAGACTTAAATCTGTCCCTTTGAAATAGGGGGAATATTGCATATGGAAGAACATATAAAATGCGCAGACCTCGGATATAATTTTATAAAAGAGTTGTTGAATTTTGCGTCTCAAAAAAAATCCGTAGAGGAAGTGTTGCATTTCGTTAATATCGGGTTTGAATTTACATTCGGAGCAACGGCGATAATGTTTATATATAGAAGATATAATGCCGAAGAAAGGGTTGAGATATCCAGAGGCTTTTCGCATGAATTCATTAAAAAAACCAATGAAACTCCCCCCGTAGCTTTACTTCAAGAAATAGCGCCGTTAAAAAACGGATTATATATAGATTTTAAAAAAGACGGCGATAAATATGGTAAATATGGCTATTTATTTGAACACGAAAACGTTTCGGAGTTTTATGCTTATGAATTGAAAACGGCATATACGGATTCATATTCCGTAATAATATATTCGGTATCCGGGTTTAAAAATTGCGGTATCGATAAGATTGAAGTTTTCGATACTATCTTTTCCGTAATCGCTTATGTTTTGAACTCAAATAAATGCGTTCAAACTATGAGAGATTGTTCGCAGATCGATTACGTATCGGGATTAAATAATTTTAAATATTTTCATGAAAAACTTTTTCAGGAAATGCAAAAAGCAATTAACGAAAAAAGTAAGTTATCCGTTTCGTTAATTTCCATTAATCAATTAAATAAATTAAATTCTATGAACGGTCATCAGGCCGGGGACAAAAATATCGGGATAATTGCTAATATAATTAAGAAGAATATAAGGGTATTCGATACGGCTTCAAGATACGGCAATAAATTTATAATTTTATTTCCTAATATAGGAAAAGACGCGGCAAAAGATATTATAAAAACCATATTATCGGAAACCGAAGGCGTATTCAAAAAAGAAAACCAGACTATATTATCTCTAAATGCCGGAATTTCAACATTTCCGGACGACGGAAATAATGAACGGACTATTTTAGATATAGCCGAAGGACGCCGCATCGATGCAAGAAGGATAGATAGGTGGGCATGTCTATAAAAGTACAAAAAATAAAAATTTAAAGGAGTATTTATGAACATTAAGGAATTATCGGTAAAAAAAATTAACGAATTACTTCAAATAGCAAAGGATTACAATATAGACGGCGCATCAGGCATGCGGAAACAGGACCTTATATATGCCCTCCTTCAAGCGGAAACTGAAAAAAGCCAGCAGACGGAAAAAAACGGCTTGATTTCGGGGGAGGGAGTGCTTGAAATTCTGCCTGACCAATATGGATTTTTAAGGTCGCTGGAGGCAAATTATCTTCACGGTCCCGACGATATTTACGTATCGCCGTCCCAGATCAGAAAATTCGGTTTGAGAACAGGGGACACTATTCGTGGAGTCATAAGACCGCCAAAGGACAGCGAAAGATTTTATGCCCTCTTAAAAGTCGAAAGCATAAATTTTGAAGATCCCGAGATTGCGAAAGAAAAGATTTTGTTCGATAATTTAACTCCTTTGTATCCGGAAGAAAAAATAAAGCTCGAATTTGACCCTAAAAATTTATCTACGCGGCTTATGGACCTGTTGATTCCTATAGGGAAAGGACAGAGAGGGTTGATAGTCGCCCCTCCGAGAACCGGAAAAACGATGCTATTAAAAGATATCGCCCATGCTATAAATACCAACCATAAAGAAATTTTTCTTATGGTTCTTTTAATAGACGAAAGGCCGGAAGAGGTTACGGATATGCAAAGGTCGGTTAACGGCGAAGTAATCAGTTCCACATTTGACGAACCGCCTCAG
>JAJYWW010000042.1 GCA_021791295.1 bacterium
TTTAGATTTAAAAAATATTCTGGTTACTTTTACAAGCTATTCCACCGTAGAAAATTTTGCAAACGCTTTAAAAGATATCGACGAAAATCTTTTGAAAAAAGTCGTTTCTTCAGGCGTTAAGTTTGCGAGCATCGGAAACAAAACGGCCGAATATGCATTGGGATTTGGCATAAAATCTGATATAATATCTAAAGACGTTAATATAGATTCGCTTGTCGACGGAATAACAGGTTATTATAAAAAAAAATAAAGGAGAAGATATAAATGATAGGAATTTCAAAACTTTACTGCGGAGGGGTTCACGCTTCGGACGCACTCAGATACGGGCGTATGTCGAGCAAACTGCCGTCGCATCTTTTGCAGTTTTCGGAAGATAAAAAACCCGTTATAGTATGGAACATGACTAGAACTTGCAATTTAAACTGCGTACACTGCTATTCGCAGTCTAAAAACCTGCAATACCACAACGAGCTTACGCTAGAGCAGGGAAAAGCTTTTATAGACGATATATCCGCTTTCGGTTCTCCGGTTATGCTTTTTTCCGGAGGCGAACCTTTGATGCATCCAAATTTTTTAGACTTGTGTTTTTATGCAAAGTCGAAAGGAATGAGGGCGGTTATTTCTACAAACGGAACGCTTATTACGAGAGATCTTGCAAAAGAATTAAAAAAAGTCGGATTATCTTACGTTGGCGTAAGCTTAGACGGTTTAGAACCTGTTCACGACAAGTTTAGGGGCAAGAAAGGCGCTTTCAGGGAAGCGATAGAAGGTATAAATTATGCTAAAGAAGCAGGAATTAAGGTGGGACTCAGATTTACGATAAACAAAAGAAACGCAGAGGAAATACCCGGAATTTTCAAACTCATGGAAGAAGAAAATATACCGAGAATCTGTTTTTATCATCTTGTTTATGCGGGAAGAGGAACAAAGCTCATGGAAGAGGACTTAACGCATGAAGAGACGAGGCAGACTGTAGATACGATACTTGAACTGACCAAAGAAATTTATTCAAGAGACAATCAGAAAGAAGTCCTCACGGTGGACAACCATGCCGACGGTCCTTATATTTATTTAAAACTTTTAAAAGAAGGCAAAACCGAAGAAGCCGCAAATGTTATGAGCCTGCTTAAAATGAATGGCGGAAACAGTTCCGGAGTAGGCATAGGATGCGTCAGCTGGGACGGTGAAGTTTATGCCGACCAGTTTTGGAGGCACTATTCTTTCGGAAACGTTAAAGAAAGAAATTTCAGCGAAATATGGACGGACACTTCAAATCCTTTAATGAAACAGCTTAAAAACAAAAAAGAATACGTAAAAGGAAAATGCAAAGACTGCAAATGGCTCGATATTTGCAACGGAAATTTCAGGGTTAGGTCCGAGGCGAAAGAAGACGACTTATGGTCTCCGGATCCGGCCTGCTATTTGACCGAAGAGGAGATACACGATGCAAAATAGCCATATGTCTCATCCGCACGGGCATCCGGCAGGCATGATGCACGGCGGAGCAATGCCCAAAAAAAACGAACTAAGATTGGTTTTCTGGGAGCTTACCGCACGATGCAATCTAAAATGCGTTCACTGCAGGGCGGAAGCGCAGATGGAAAGACAGGAAGACGAACTTTCTACCGAAAAGTGTTTCAGCGTAATAGACGATTTATGCAAATTCAGCAGTCCGATACTTATTTTAACTGGAGGCGAACCGCTTTACAGGGAAGATATTTTCGATATAGCCGAATATGCTACGAAAAAAGGCTTAAGGGTGGCGCTTGCTACCAACGGAACTTTAGTCGACGAAAAAGTTGCAAGGCGGATTAAAGAAAGCGGCATTAAAAGAGTTTCGATAAGCCTTGACGGCTCAAACGCCAAAACCCACGATTCTTTCAGGATGATACCGGGTTCTTTCGACAGCGCTTTTAATGGAATTAAAAATTTGCAGAAAGAAGGCATAGAAGTTCAGGTAAACACGACTATAGCAAGGCATAACGAAGACGAAGTGCCGGATATACTCGAATTAGCCATTAAGAACAATTTAAAAGCCCTGCATATATTTATGCTTGTGCCGGTAGGTTGCGGAGTTCAAATTGCCGATTCCCAGATGCTCGATAAGCAGAAATACGAAGATATACTTTCTTGGTTTTACGACAAAACTATGGAACTAAGGGGTAAAATAGAATTAAAAGCAACCTGCGCGCCTCATTTTTTCAGAATTATGCATAAAAAGGCAAAAGACGCAGGCATAACTATAACTCCGGAAACGCATGGAATGAATGCGGTTACCAAAGGATGCCTTGCGGGAAGCGGAGTGATGTTTATATCGAGAAAGGGAATTGTTCAGCCTTGCGGATATCTTCCCGTTCAGGCGGGAGACGTTACAAAGCAGTCTGCAGAAGAGATATGGGGCGGTTCCGAGGTGTTTTTAAATTTAAGGGATACGGGACTTTTAAAGGGCAAATGCGGTATCTGCGAATATAAAAAAGTTTGCGAAGGCTGCAGAGCAAGAGCGTATTACGAAAAGGGCGATTATATGGAAGAAGAACCTTACTGTATTTACGAGCCGATAAGAGGAAGAACCGCTTTAACGGGCGATAAATAATTACTATAATAAATTGATTTATGGATAAAAAAGCAAACGTCCTTCACAGATTTATCGCAAAGGCTATAGATTTGCTTATATTCGGCTTTTTAAGCGAGATGTTTTACCCTTACGGCTATCTTGCGGGAGTTCTTTATCTTCTGATTGCCGACGGTTTTTTCGACGGGGCGAGTCTGGGCAAAAGGCTGATAGGATTAAAAGTTACTACCGGCATAGATAATAAACAGCCCGAATTTAAAGAATCCATTATAAGAAATTCTTTTATTGCCGTCCCACTGCTTTTTTCTTTCATCCCTTTGTTAGGCTATTTTCTTTTAGTCGTGATAGGCGCTATTATATACGCGGCGGAAATCTATTTTATTATAAAAAGTCCGGAAGGCGACAGGCTCGGCGACAGATTTGCCTTTACCCACGTAATAGACGTTCCAAGAAATAAATAAAAAAATGGAAAAAGACTCCATTAAAGCAGATCTTTTTTTGATAGATTCGAGTTCCTATTTTTACAGGGCGTTTTATGCCCTTCCCCCGCTTACAAATTCAAAAGGAAAACCTACCGGCGCAGCCTTGGGATATACCAGAATGCTCATGAAATTAATCAAAGAGGCGGATATAAAATACGGCGCATGCCTTTTTGATTCCAAAGAGAGCTTAAGGAAGCAGTCGTACGAGGAATATAAGGCCAACAGAAAAGGAATGCCCGAAGATTTAGTCTCGCAGGTCGATTATTTAACCGATATTTCTTATTTGCTCGGGTTTGAAACGTTTAAGCTTAACGGTTACGAGGCGGACGATTTAATAGCCCGAACGGTAAAAAACTTTGAGGGTATCGATGCGTCTATCTGTATAGTCAGCAGCGATAAAGACCTTAAACAGCTGCTCTCCGAAAAAGTTATTATGTACGATGCCCTCAAAAATAAAATTATAACAAAAAAGATTTTTGAGGAAGAAAATGGAATCAAGCCGGAAGAATACAGGTATGTTTTAGCGCTTATGGGCGATTCGTCCGATAATATACCCGGAATTAAAGGGATTGGCGAGAAAACCGCATTTGCGCTGATTAAAGAATATAAAAATTTAGACGGCATCTACAAAAACATAGATAATATAAACAAGCAAAAACTTAAAGAACTTTTATTAACATATAAAGAAGACGCTTATAAAAGTTTAGAACTTGCTACTTTTTACGAAGATATCAGCTTAAATGAAGCGTATTTTATTACGGGTTTGGAAAAATCCGCAGAAAATAATAAAGCATTCAACGCTCTTGAAGATTTTGCTTTAAAAGAAAAAAACAAAGAAGGACTTTATAAAGTTTTTAAAGAGCTTGAATTTAATTCCTTGATAAAAGATTTAGGGGTTGAAGATAATAAACCGAACAAAGCCGAAAATTATGCCGATGACGATAATAAAAGCAATAATGATAGCGTTAAAATAAAAGCCGAAGCCGATCCCTCCGCTTCCCAAAATTTCTCCGAAGACGGCGAATTTCTTTCCATTTACGTCGATTTTACCGAAAAAAAGAAAGAATTATTCGACGATGAATTAAATCCTATATATATTTATACTAAAGAAACGGGACAGGCATCATACGGACTCAAAGATATTTTCAACGATAAACATTTAAAGGATTTATTGAAAGACGGTTCCGTTTTAAAAATAGGGTGCGGACTTAATGCCGCAAAACTGTTTCTGGAAAATAACGGAATAGAATTTAACGGACTTTATTTTGATATAAAAATTGCTTCCTACCTTTTGAATCCTATAAAACATAAACATACTTTCGAAGATATAGAAGCGGAATTTCAAGAAGGGCTTAAGCCGTCAACGTCGGAAGAGTCAAACAATTATGCTCTTACCGTCTATTACTTGTATAAAATTTTAAAAACAAAAATAGAAACGGACGACGCTTTAAAGCATCTTTTCTACGAAGTCGATATGCCCCTTTCGTCGGTCCTTCTCGAAATGGAAAAAGCAGGATTTAAAGTTGATAAAGATATGCTTATGTCTTTATCGGCGTCTTTAGATTCGGATTCAAAAAAACTCACCGGAATAATACATAAAATCGCAGGCAGAGAATTTAATATAAATTCGCCTAAGCAGTTAAGTGCAGTTATGTTCGACGAGATGAAATTTAAGCGCGTCAAAAAAAACAGCACCGATATAGAAGTACTTCAGGCGTTAAAAGCGGAATTCGAAATACTTCTCGGAAACGGCAACGAAGATAAAACATTAAAAGACTATCTTTTATTTTTAGACAGCTTAATATCTTACAGAAATAAGGTTAAGCTCAAGACTTCTTTCGTCGACGTGCTTCTGAGGGAGACGGACAAAGACGGCAGGGTTCACACGTCTTTTTCTCAAATCACTACTTCTACCGGAAGGCTTGCAAGCCAGAGCCCCAATCTTCAAAATATTCCCGTTTCTGGAGAAGAAGGCATTAAAATAAGGCGCTCTTTTATAGCTAAAGACGGATTTACTCTTATTTCGGCGGACTATTCGCAGATAGATTTAAGGGTAATGGCCTCAATTTCCGGAGATACGGCGTTAATAGAAAGTTTTAAAAATAGCGAAGACATTCACGCAAAAACCGCCGCAGAAATTTTCGGAGTCGCCGCGGAAGCGGTCGATAAAGATATGAGAAGAAAAGCTAAAGTTATTAATTTCGGAATAATATACGGCATGAGCCCTTTCGGTTTATCCAAAGAACTCGGTATTTCATCGGAAGAAGCAAGGCGTTATATAGATTTATATTTTAAAAACCATCCCGACATTAAAGAATATATGGAAAAAACAGTCAAAGAAGCAAGGTCTAACGGATTCGTCAGGACAGCCTTCGGAAGAAAATGCTATATAGAAAACATAAATTCCGGAATAAAAAATTTGTCGTCGTTTTCTGAAAGAGCGGCGATAAACGCTCCCATTCAGGGAACCGCCGCCGATATAATTAAAATTGCCATGGTAAATATTTATAAACACGTTCAAAACGTCGAAGTTCTAAAAAACTCTGCAACAATGCTCTTACAGGTTCACGATGAACTGATATTTGAAGTCGAAGAATTAATAGCAAAAGATTTCGCAAAAGTTATCGCACCCCTAATGACCGATCAAAATCTTCTGTCCGGCGTTCCTCTGTCTGTAAATATAGGCACCGCAAAAAACTGGGCGGAAGCCCATTAATAAGTTAAAATCAAATAATTTTAACATCTTTTAAATTTTTTCTTGACAAATTTTTTACATGTGGTATAAATAAGATAAATAGGATTAAATTTA
>JAJYWW010000139.1 GCA_021791295.1 bacterium
TATAACATGAATTTTTTGAAATGTAAAAATCTTAATTATAAATTTATATAATGAACAGTTAGCATAATTGAGAATTACGGTAATGCGGGTTGGGGGAAGAGAAAAACTGGCAATAGCAGACGGAAGTAAGAGAATAAATAAAAAAGCGGAAAGTTATTAACTTTCCGCTTAAGGTAATTTGTTGATTTGCAGTTATAATTGCGTTGAGCGATTAGAATGCAAAGTACAAACCGGTTCTAAACATATCGTCTTGAGATTTGTTCGTAAAGATATATCCGGCATAAAGATGTGCATTGTAAGCTAAATTAAGATCTCCGAAAATATCAAATGCATCTTGTATACCTTCATTCATGCAGTTGTTGCTAGATGTATATGTTCCATTTTCATACAAATCTCCGTTTGCACAAGTAGGAGAAGTATTACCAACTGCTTGATTATACAATTCTTCCGTCTGTTTATGCTGCCATGAATACGTCGAAAAATCAGCTACAAGCATTGCGCCGTGACCTAACAATGTCGGGAATAAATAACGACCATATGCTTCAAAATCGCTATATCCGTTTGTATGATGTCCAGCATATGCCAGACCGTTATATGGATTTGAATCGTGCTGTTCCATATACGTAACGCCAAGTTCATATACGTCGTTTGCAAGGTCTAAATCAACGCCGTTGACTTGTATTCCGTCAGTAAACGAACGAGCAGTAGTATTATGATTGATTATCGGTTCAGCAATACTTGCGCCATAGTAGCCAAATTCAAGCTGTCCAGCAGAAGTCGGTAAATATTCTTTTAACTGGTAAGAATATTCCATTGCGTTAGAAGCTTGTGCTGAGGTGCTAGCCGGTGAAGTACATACTTTATTACCATTTAAATCATTAAAGCACTTTGATGCTGCTGTATACTGCGATGCCGGCGTATTCGCTGCAGGACCTGCATCATTCGTCATCGTTACTTTATACCACAAATGATAACCCGGTGTACCGTAAAGAGCTATACCTGGATTTGGTGCATGAATTAACGCGCCACCTTCACCATCGGCACCTACAGTTAATCCCTGTCCATTAATAGTCGGACCTTCAACGAACCCGCCGCTAAACGGTTGCTGTCTGTAGAAATATGGACTTGCGGTGGCTACCATACCCATTTTCAAGTTAAATAAATGAGGAGCAAGACCAAATCCTGAACCAAGTCCGTTTAATGATGCCCAAACAGAACCAGATAAACCATTGCCGTTTGTTTCACCATAATTTGCATAGAACGATAAAGAATTTGCAAAAGGCGTGTATAATTTAGTTGCGCCGCCGATAACTAAGTTGTCTTTAACGTTAAATGCATCTGTTTTATGAGAACCTTTTACAGGCAATACATTTTCATTAGTTACGTGCTGGTAATATACCTGGGCTTCCAACACGATCGGAATCGGCCATGGGTTTGGAAGGCTTAAGCCGTCAGCGATCTGCGTTGCGTCCGCAGGAGTTCCGTTTGTGCCCGGAAGTCTGAAGCCGTTTCTCCAGAATGCTCTTCCGAACGGGTTAAGGTTTGGGAAAACCGTATGACAAACTGCGCACGAAAAGTGATACTTTTGTGCAAAAGCCGGAATAGCGTTTGCTTTCTTGGGGACCATTGCGAATGATACGGCCAAGACGAACAAAGCTACTAGTGTTACTGCTAATGACTTTTTCATAACTTTCCTCTCTTCTTAAAGTTAATGTTAAATTAAAATTAAATTAGTTAAATTAGAACTTGTTTTACAATTTTTGCATTCTTTGTGAATTTGTTTACTATCTGATGTTTCAAACTTTATTAAATCTTTCTCCCTTTTGCACCTCCTTAAAAGATTTTTATATGTTAATTTTTTGTTTTATTCAGTTATTACTATATTTATATATCTAAACTCAGCTATTGTCAACATTTTTTTTGTCATAATAACTTCATTATATTATATACCGTATATATATTATATATATCGGAACATATATTTATATAATTAATTATAATATCAAAATTTCATATGTCAAGTGTTTTTTTATTTTAGCAAATTCAAATAAGACGCAAGTTCAAAGAGTTCTTTTTTGCCGAGCATCTTGTGGTCGGACATAATAGCCATATAAGACTTTCCGCCAATCTTTACCATGGAACCCGATTTAAAGTGTTTAGACGGAGTCGCAATCTGAACTTCGAGCCATTTAATAGAATGTTTCGCGAGCCCTTCTTTGGAAAGATCGGGACCTATGGTTCCGCCTTTTTTTCCAATTTTGTGACAGGCTAAGCAGTCTATGCCTTTTTTATGCGAATGAATGAGCTGATTTCCAAGCTGTGCGGCGGATAATTTTACCGGAGCGGTTATTGCGTGAACCGCAACGTAGCCGAGAACTATGACGAGTACTGCGAATATTACGGTTATTCCTTTTTTCATAAAACCCCCCTTAAAAGAATAAATTTATTTAATTTAGTAATCAAATTTTAATAAAGCGTTTACCGTATGGGGTTTAAGTTTTTCAGCCCCTTTTAAAAACGAAAGTTCGGCAAGGAATGCGGTATCGACGACTTCCGCCCCGAAACTTTCTGCGAGACCTATGGTCGCAAGAGCAGTTCCGCCGGTGGCAAGAACGTCGTCGGCGATAATTACTCTGTCGCCCTTTTTTAAAGCGTCTTTATGCATTTCGAGGGTTGCGCTTCCGTATTCGAGGTCGTAGCTTAGAGATGAACACTCGTATGGAAGTTTGCCGGGTTTTCTGACCATTATGACGCCTGCGCCGAGCTTATAGGCTATTGGAGCGCCTATTACGAATCCCCTTGCTTCTATACAGACTACGTAATCTATTTTTTTGGAAATATACGGCTTGGTTAAAGAATCTACCGCGTATGCGAATGCTTTTGCGTCGGCAAGCAGAGGCGTAATATCTTTGAAGTTAATACCTTTTTTTGGAAAATCCGGTATTTCGCGGATAAACTGTTTTAAGTCTAAGTCCATTAAGATTGTTTAATCTCCGTATAGTTTACTTGTTTCTTGTTTACGACAGTTAATTATATATTTACGAAAACTAATTGTCAAGAGTGAAAAAGGTGCTAATACATCCTGCTTTTAGCTTTTAAACGTTCAATCGTCTTTTTAGCGTTAAAATCTTTCATAAGATATAAATAATATGTTCTTACGGGTTTGAATTTTAAATATATGTCGAGACGTCCTATTTTTTTTATGGATTTGAAATAAGGAGCGTAGGTTTTTACGGGATTAATCATGTATTTGTCGTCCATAATGAAAAGTGCGTTTTTTCCGCCGATTTTGTTTAAATTCTGCCAAAGGTCGTACTGGTTAAGAAAGCCGGATATATCGTAAATATTGCCGCCGGGTTTGTATCCGCCGTAATAGACGAGTTCGTCGGCTATGGCATAATGATGCGTAAGGATAAAAAGCGGAGCGTCAGCCGTTTTATATCCTTTATAAACTATTCCTATATATTTTGCGGCGTGCTTCCAGCCGAAAAGGTCGTTGGTTATATCGGCGGTCGAAGGCTTGCCGGGAATGCGCGGTATTACGGAAAACACTCCGCCCTTTTTAAGACGTTTTTCTTTGTCGATATAACGAATTATTTTGCCCACCGGTATCGAGTTATAGTAAATCTGGTTGTAAAGTACGTAGGACAGAAAAAAACCGAAAAAAAGCGCAAAATAAACATAATATCTTGTTATTTTTTTTCCGGCGATAAGCGCTTCGGCGGCATAGCCCATAATCGGAAATGCGGCGAGGTAGCCGACGTCCGGCCAGTGGACGAGTATTCTGTGCGAATAGCCGTTAAGTACGAAAAATAAAAGGATAGGGAGGGAGAAGCAGAGGGTGAATAGTAAAGGCTCCTTCTTTATTTTTATTATTGCATATGTAAACGCTCCGATAAGAAATATGTATATAAAGGGCGTAATAACGAGAACCTGACCGAGCCAGCCGGCTAAAAGCAAAGATAGTCCGGGGGTCGGGTGGGAAAAACCGTGCGAAATCTGAAACCTGAAAGAGATAAAATTATGGACGGCATTCCAGTATATAACGGGCGAAAATACCAAAAGAGCGGCGGCAAGGGCCGCGTAAGGATAAAAAGTTTTAAGGTAATGCCTGTTCCGTTTAGAAAGAAGCAGGTATAAAAGCGCCGCGGGCGGAATAAGGGCTGCGGTATATTTGCCGAGAAAAGCGAGTCCGAGGAAAATGCCGGAGAGGAGCCAGAAAATAAAGGGGACAGATTTGAAATCTGCCCCCTTTATTTCAACCGCCTTGTAAAAAAATATGAAAAATAACAGGGTAAAAAATACGAGAGGCGCGTCGGGAAGCATCATAACGGAAAGAACCATGCCGAATATGACGGCGGATAGGTAAAAAAGAAACGAGAAAAAAGCGGCGCGCCTGCTTTTGAATAGAATATAGGTAAGATAGTATATTAAAAATCCGTCGAAAAAAGAGAATATAATAGAGCCGAGACGGACGGAAAGCTGGCTTTTGCCGAAAATGGCGTCCGTAAGGTATATAACCCAGCCTGCCATAGGGGCGTCGTCGAGATAGCCCAAAGAGGGCTTCAAAGACCATACGTAATAATGCGCTTCGTCGTTGCCGAGGTTTAAGGTAGAAGCAAGATGTATATGGACTATAAGCGCAAAAAGAGAAACGAGGATTAAATAAATCTCGTATTTATATTTGTTATATTTTTTTATAAACGAACTCAATTCTCTTCCTTTTCTTCCGCGGCGGGCGGCTTGCCTTCAAAACCCGATTCTTCTGCCATCTGCCTGAGCTTTTTTAAGGCTTTTACTTCTATCTGTCTTATTCTTTCTTTTGTAAGGCCGAATATCCGCCCTACTTCGTTTAAGGTGCGGGACTTTTCGTAGTTAATGCCGTATCTTAAAATTATAATGCTTCTTTCCTGCTTTGAAAGCCTTAAAAGCCAGCTGTTTAAAAGATTAAGCGTTTCTATTTTATCGAGTTCGTCGAAAGCCGAATCATGGCTTTCATCGGCTTTTATTAAATTAGAAAAAGAATTAGACTGGTTTTCTTCGTCTTCGCCGCCGGTATATACGGCGTCCAAAGAATAAATATTGCCGACCAAACTCATGATTTTTTCGAGTTTCGATTCTTTAATCCCCATGCGCTTGGCTACTTCGCCCATATTGGGAGTCCTTTGAATTTCAGAAGTTATTTCTTTTACCGCCCTCGAATATTTATATACGTTTTCGGATATATGGATTGGAAGCCTGACTACCCTGCCGGAATTTAATATTCCGCGCTCTATGGTCTGCCTTATCCACCATATAGCGTATGTAGAAAACCTGAAACCGGATTTAGGTTTAAATTTTTCGACGGCTTTTATAAGTCCAAGATTCCCTTCCATAATTAAATCTTCAAAAGACAGTCCTCTTCCTAGAAATTTTTTTGCGACGCTTATCACTAGTCCGAGGTTGGATTTTATCATTAAATCTCTCGCCTCTGCGTCGCCCTCTCCGGCTTTAATAGCAAGTTCGTATTCCCGCTCTTTGGTCAGCAGAGGATATTTTTTAAGGTATTTAAGGTACTGGCTTGAAATTTTGTTTTCTTCGGACCTTAACGAATTATCGGAAATTTTGCCGTATTCTTCGGCATAACCTTCTTGAACATCTGCGCCGTCTATAACGGATAAAGATTTTTCAGAAACCGCACCTTTGGCTGGATTTTTGCGCTTCATAACCGTTCTTCCCTATTAATTTAACGAAGTTAGCCGGAGCTATATTTTTGGAAGCCATCGTTCCGTTTTTCTTTTCTATTACGCATATCGACTGCGCTCCGTTTTGTTCTACCGGCGCCACCATAATGCC
>JAJYWW010000167.1:0-3078 GCA_021791295.1 bacterium
ATAATCCGACGGAGGCGTGAACCATAAACATATTATTGCCGCACATAAAAAGGCATGCTTTTTATAAACGTGCGGAATAATATGTTTATATCATTTCTAAAATCGGAATATAAGCAGTAGCCGTTTACGAAGCCTAATAAAGAACCCATACCCCTGAAGCCTTTGTATGTTTTTTTAGATTCCTTTTTATTGGCTTCTATTAGGGAAACATCCGCATCGAACACTGCTTCTTTGATATTTTTTTCTTTTAATACCTTTATAGCTAAATCTAAAGATATATCGTCTATTATTTTTTTAGTCTTTCCCGTTGCAAAGTCTCCTTTACTTTCTCCGTTCTTTAAAAACCATTCGCCTATTTTAGTACTGTGAGGCATATTATTTAATCCCCATATAGTTTTAATAGTATCGTCTTTTCTTAAACGGTCTATATTAACGTATCTGCCTTCGCCGGACAACATAACGGAAGATAGGAATGACAATATTTTTTGAGAAGGTTTATAACCTCTGTTGCTTCGGGCTTTGGGAAGATAAGAATCTAATCTTTCTTCAATGCCTAATTTTTTAATAAAATCGGCTAATAAAATACTGCCGCCGAATGATGTAATTTTTTCGTTGCCCATTTTTAATTTTAGTGATAAAATCATTAGACGCATGGTCTAATATATTATAAGCCACCTTTTGGGTTATTGTTTTTATTTGCTTAACACCTATATTATACAATAACTTGAGGGTGGCTTTCAAGTTTCTAACGGTGGATTAAGGTAATATATTAAAATTATCCGAATAATTACGCGGTATTATGCGATTATACACTTTATGCGGTTTAATAATGGACGCAATGAATTCATTATATCATAAAATAAAAGTTGTTCTATATATTATACTCCTGCCGTAATAGAAGGTGGGTTACGCCGGACTTTTTAATCTCTTTTGCAACGTAAGCGGGATGGGGTAGTCCGCTTGCTTTTGCGGTAAGCAGGGCTTATAATATAATTAACTCTGGATGGCTAAACAAGAAGATGCGGAGGCGTTTTTGCTCTTAAATAAAAGAAAACATCGCAATTTTAAAAGATACGCGGAAATATTATCCATATTATCCCGCCACGGTTTAGGGTGGTTGATTCTTGAGCTGGATCTGGGATTCTTGGTTCCTTTCCACTGGGGTTTATTAGGACATCCGAAGAGAAAAGAGCCTTATAATAAACCCGAACATATTAGGATGGCGCTGGAAGATTTAGGCCCAACTTTTATAAAAATCGGTCAAATATTAAGTATGAGGCCTGATATATTGCCGCCGGAATATATAAGCCAATTTATTAAACTTCAGGACAGTGCCCCTTCCGTTAGTTTTGATAAAATTAAAAAACTGATAGAGGACGAATTTGGAAAACCGCTGAATAAAATATTTAAAAATGTTGACGTTAAGCCTTTAGCCGTTGCCTCGATAGCGCAGGTTCATAAGGCAATTCTTTTTGACGGTACGGAAGTTGCGCTTAAAATTCAAAAACCGGGAGTCGAATTAATAATAGAAGAAGATTTAGAAATTCTTTCGGAACTTGCCGATTTTGCAAAGAAGCATTCCAAGCTTGCCAAAAAAGTTGATATGGATACAATAGTCGGCGAATTTAGTTTTATTATTAAAAACGAACTCGATTATACCGGCGAAGGCAGGAATGCCGAAAGAATGGAAAAAAATTTTGAAGGGGATGCATCATTGCATATACCTAAAATATTTTGGGATTATTCGAGTAAAAAAATACTGACGATGGAAATAATATCGGGAATCAAGATAAGCGATACCGAAGCCTTAAAAAAGAAAGGATTCGATTTAACGGATATTGCAAAAAAAATAGCCCATATATATCTTACGATGATTTATAAACATGGTTTTTTTCATATGGACCCCCACCCGGGAAACTTATTTGTAATGGATAGCGGAGCTATCGGAATTATCGACTACGGAATGACCGGTTCATTAGACCAAAGTCTTAAAAGGGCGCTTCTAAGACTTTTTTTGTCTTTGACCGAAAAAAATGTCGATAACGTAATAGATGAATTTTTGACTATGGGGGTTATAAAAAGAAGCGCTAATCTGTCCATTATTAAAAGAGACCTGAAACATTTTATTAAAAATGTATATGATAAGCCCCTTAAAGATATTATAGCGGCGGATGTTTTTAATGAATTGATGGCAATTGCATTCCGTCATCAGCTTGAGTTTCCCAGCGATATGATTGCACTGCTTAGAGCAACCGCCATAGGTGAAGGTTTAGAGTTGATACTTGACCCCGAGTTTAAACTTATGGAATTTTCGGAACCATATTTTAAGCGCTTTTTCCTTGACAGTTATTCATTTAAAAATCAGGTAAAAAGATTTTTTGAGGAATCAAACGGTATGCTCGAAATTTTTTACGAACTGCCAAAAAATTTAAAAAAAATATTCAGGGAATTCGATAACGAAGGGATAAAAACCTCAACCGAAATCGACGGGTTAAAAGACGCGTTAAATGAAATGAAAAGAACCGCCAACAGGGTTTCGGTTAGTATTTTAACCGGTTCGTTAGTAATAGGACTCGGTCTTTTAATGCTTATATATCACCCGCCTGTATGGAAGGCAATAGGCGGAATATTTTTTAGCATTTTATTCATCGTGGTTTTAATATTTGTTATAGGCCTTTTATGGTCGATATGGAAATCAGGGAGAATCGACTGACTTAAGGAAATAAGAATAAACATATGCGAAAGATTTAATGAAAATAATATTTTTATGCACTGGAAATTCGGCAAGAAGTCAAATGGCAGAAGGGTTTGCCAGAGATTTAAAGGAAAAGATTTACAAAGATAATAATTTGTTAATTTTAAGCGCAGGGGTATCCCCCAAGCCGGTAAATCCACTATCTGTAAAGGTTATGGCAGAAAAAGGCATCGGCTTAACCAATTATAAATCAAAATCTTTGGACGATATAGATTTAACAAATGCCGATTCCGTTTTTAAACGGACGGGGTTTAAAGTTTATTTCGGTTCCGTGTATGCAGAAGACATTAAAGCTTATTTAAATTCCGACAGAAGAAAAACTC
>JAJYWW010000167.1:3088-5780 GCA_021791295.1 bacterium
AAATGAGGGAAATTAAATTTTCTATGCTCGACAGGCTTATTCTTACACCGAGAGAAATTATTCCGGCAATGAATAAATTTATTATTTTTGCAGCTATTATACTTTTATTTTTCGGTATTCAGCCGACGGGCATTTTATTTAAAAGCGCATGGGTTTACGGAGAGCCTTTTCTGTTGCTTGGACTTGTTAGTATTATAGCAGGTTCGTTTATAACTCCCGCCGCCCTTCCTTTTATACCTTTTCGTTCATTTGCCTTAAAAGGCTGGATAACCGGCGTGTTATTAACCGTCCCCGTAATTTTTCTTTTTAATTCGCCAGAGCTAAAAAATATTTTAATTTTTAAATTAAAATTAAGTTAATATTTCTCTGTCTGGGCCCGTCGAATTCGCAGAGGAAAATCCCTTCCCATCTTCCGAGATTCAGCTTATTGCCGGAATAAGGCAATATTCTTGAATTGCCTATTATCGCCGCTTTTATATGCGCGTCGGAATTTCCTTCGGCGTGGCGGTAATTATTATTTTTAGGCGCCAAATTATCTAAAAAACGATTTATATCGAAAGCGACATCGGGGTCGTATGCTTCGTTGATAATAATGCCGGTGGTCGTGTGAGGGGAATAAACCAGACAGAGTCCGGCGGCGCCGCCGGACTTAAAAACAAAATCTTCAACGGTTTGCGTAATGTTTATCAATTCGCTTCTTTTGCCGGTTTTTACAGAAAAATTATATATTTCCATAATTGATTTATATAACAGTTTATTATAAATAATATAAATAACCTTAACTCACCGTTAGAAAGTTCTCTTTCTGGCATAAAACCTTTGGCTTTATAAACGCTAAACTCCATATCTTTTTCATCAGAAAAATATGCCGTTTATGCCGATACAATGCTTTTAAATGTTTGTTTCGCCGTAGTGCGCCGGAGTGAAGCGGAGCAAGCACGAAGCAAGAAACAAACCTCAGCATCGTTGTTTTAACTGTTGCGGATTACAAAATTAATTAATTCTGCCATATATTCGCAACTATGCTCTTCTGTTTGTATTTTTGAGCTTTAGCGAAAAAATACAAACAGAGAGCGCCTATAAATTATTTAAAAAATCTTTAAAAAAATAAAAAAAATAAAAAAAT
Organism: bacterium; assembly: GCA_021791295.1. The sequence continues at coordinate 4,215 of JAJYWW010000167.1, forward strand.
ACTTGACAGGCTATTGTTTTTATATGCTATAATAAAATTATTAATAGCGTGCGGTATATTTTTTAATTTGTCATTCAATGTGGGATTAAAAGTCTGACATTTTATATAAAATATATGACTTGCATATTTTGATCAATGTGGGATTAAAAGTGAATTTGTTTTAATTACAAAACATTGCAATCAAAAAAAATTCAGGGGTAAAACTTACATTTTCCCTGTCTTAGGAGCGTGTGTAAGCACCTAATTTTGTTTCATTCGGGATATTCGCTGCTCCCGTCTTAACCCATTAAAACTCTTGCGGAAAGCGACCGCCGACGGCAGTCAGATATAGCCGTTCGTAAAATCCTTATGAGAGTCTTATCAAAAAATCCAATTATTTAAAAAAATCCTTAAAATTTAAACTTATATTCGTTCATACTCTTTTATGAGGCGTGAGAATATTTTTATCTTTTTTAGGAAAATTTAGCCTACTATTGCAAATCTTAGTTTCTTCACATTACCACACCCCCCGCCTTTCAGGCGGAGAGAAAAGATTTGCGCCCTAACGCCCGTGCTTCATTCGGGAAACTTCTTATTTGAAAAATATATTATAAAAAACTGCAATACTCAGTTATTGCGTTCATTCCTGTTTCAAACAATCTCAAATTTTCAGGCTTTTTTAAAGATTTAAGCCGCCAATTTTTTAGCTCGTCAGGGCTTCACCTGATTTTTCAAAGTAAAATCTTAACGCTTTGTTTATGCGCTTTTCTTAATTAATTTAAGAAAAATAAACAAAAGGACAAACACCTTTCTAAAAAGTTTCTGTTCTTAACTAATATGCGACAGCTTTGGCTGAAATATACTTATTTTAATATAAAATAGGAGATTAAATTGAAAGGCAGCGTAAAGTGGCAGGTTACGGAAATTTTTAAAGAGATAAAAGAAATCGGAAATTCAAAATACGCCGCTAAAAATTTAGCAAGGCAAACAGGCGCGCACGGTTCTAACGGAATAGCTAAAGAAACGGGTATTTATAGTTACCGGACTGCTGATTCATATAGGGAAAGTGCCATTAAATTTGGAAGTTGGGCAAAAGAAAATGCAGGATTAAAAGATTTGACTAAAACTACGGCTGAGACGGTTAAATCATATTTGCAAAGCCGCATTGACGAAAATATCGCGCATAAAACTTTCCAGCTTGAAAAATCGGCGTTAAATAAACTCGAAACCGCCTTAAACAGATATTCCGAAAGCCATAACTTAAATAAAACTTACGATTTTAAGCTAAACGAAAATTTTAACAGGCAGGTTCAAAAGGATATGCGGCACGCCGACGTTCGCGCATATTCAAAAGCAGACGTCGAAAAACTTATGAATATTAAAGATGAAACTATCAATCTTGCTATTAGGCTTGCCGCAGGAGCCGGACTGCGTAAATCGGAAATACTAAAATTATCGACTAATAACTTAAAAGATAACAAAATTGAAGTTTTGGGAGCAAAAGGCGGAAAAGACAGAATTGTCGGCAACATTTTTGACAAATCTTTAATTGCGGACGTTAAAACATTTTTGTCGGCAAACAATTTA
>JAJYWW010000122.1 GCA_021791295.1 bacterium
ACTAGTATTACTTCGCCCGGCCTTACGTCTCTTATATATTCGGCATTTATAAGATCTAAAGCGCATGTTTCCGAAGCAAAAACTATAGAACCGTTAAGTCTTCCCATAACGAGAGGCCTGAAACCGAAAGGATCTCTTGCGGCTATCATCTCTTTTTCGGAAAGAAACAGGAAAGAGTATGCGCCTTTAAGTTTTTTTAATGAACTTACTATCCTGTCTATAAGAAGGTTTTCTTTAGATAAAGCCGTTAGATGTATAACTACTTCGGTATCGGAAGTAGATGAAAAAATAGAGCCGTTTTCTTCAAGTTCGTCTTTTATTAAGTGGGCGTTAGTAATATTTCCGTTGTGAGCCACCGCTATCGAACCGAAATAATAATCGGCGACAAGCGGCTGCGCGTTTTTAAGAAGCGTTTCTCCTGCCGTTGAATACCTTACATGTCCTATGGCGTTTTTTCCTTTGAGCTGTAAAAGGGTATTTTCTTTAAATACGTCGTTAACAAGACCAAGGCTCTTGTGAAAATATAAGCCGTTCATATCGGACGACGCTATTCCGCAAGACTCCTGCCCCCTGTGCTGAAGCGCGTAAAGTCCCAAATAAGTTATTTTAGCGGCTTCTTCGTTATTGTATATGCCGAATACGCCGCATTCGTCTTTTATCTCTTCCATAATTATTAAATAAATAATTTAAATAACGGAAAAATATCCTTCTTTTATTTTATCACTTTTTAAGTCTATTTTGTCGTTAATTTTCATTATGCCTTTTTTAACATCGCCGATTTTTTCCAATTTTATTCCGCATTCGGCGCAAATTTCCGAAACAGCCGTTTTTTGCGGTCCGTTTAATTTTTTATCTGCGCTTATTATAAACGCCTGCTCGAATTCCGAAAATAAGAAAGAGTCGATTCTAACGCCGCTTTTTGAGGTATCGTAATTTACTGCAAAACCGAGAGTTTGATTTGGACAGGTTATCGCGCTCTCCGCCAGCGAAACAAAAATTCCGCCTTCGCTGATATCGGACGCGCTTTTTAAAAATCCCTTATTTATTAAAGACCTCAGACAGTTTTGAAGACGGACTTCATAATCTAAATCTATATTGGAAGGTTTTTGCATAAAATTTCCGTATTCTAAGTCCATATAAAGGCTGCCTCCAAGATTGCCGGATAATCTGCCCAGAATATAAATTTCGTCGCCTTCGTTTTTAAAATATGGGGTTACCGCTTTTTCGACGTCGTCTATAAACCCGAGCATGCCAATAACCGGCGTAGGATAAATTTTATGAACCGTCGTTTTACCGCCGTCTTTTTTTGCTGTTTCGTTATAAAAACTAACGTTTCCGCTTATAACAGGCGTATTTAATTTTAATGCGGCAGATTTTATGCCTTCTAAAGCATTTGCGAACTGCCACATAACTTCGGGATCTTCCGGACTTGCAAAATTAAGGCAGTCGGTAATAGCTGCCGGATATCCGCCGCACGCGGTTATATTGCGGGCGCATTCGGTTACTGCAAGCGCTCCTCCGGTAAACGGATCTAAATAGGTATATTTTGAGTTTCCGCTCGTGTTTAACAAAAAGCCTTTTTTACCTGCTCCGTCGCCGACGTTAACCCTTAAAACTGCGGCGGAAAAACCAGGCGGAACAATAGTGGCCGTTCCTATCGTATAGTCGTACTGGGTAAAAACGCTTTTTTTAGACGCTATATTGGGATGCGTTATTATTTTAAAGGCTATACCGTTAAAATTTTCCGGCATTTTATAATTTTCTATATTTAACGGTTTTACGCCGTTTAAATACACAGGTTTTTTAACCGGTCTTTTATATTCCGGTCCGTTTACTACGGTATTTACGCCTAACGTTTTATACGGTTTTGATTTATAAAAAAATCTGATTTCTTTTTCCTTAATGACCTCGCCTACTTCGACGCAATTTAGTCCCCATTTGTCGAAAACCGCTTTTAATTCGTCAAATTTATCCCTGCCGCATGCCAGCAGCATTCTCTCCTGAGATTCCGACAGCATCATTTCTACCGGAGTAATTTCGGAAGTTCTTAACGGAACCGCGTCTAAATTTATAATCATCCCTTTTCCGCTGCTATCCGCCATTTCAAAGGACGAACTGGTTAAACCGGCTGCCCCCATATCCTGTATAGAAACTATAAGTTTTTTTTCCATAGCTTCAAGGCATGCTTCGAGAAGAAGTTTTTCGGTAAAAGGATCGCCAACTTGAACGGTGCTTCTTTTTTTGTTCTTTTTTAAATCGAATTCTTCCGAAGCCATCGTAGCTCCGTGTATCCCGTCCATTCCCGTCGATGAACCGACGTAAACAACGATATTGCCCTCTTCGCACTTCGATGAAAGAAATATTCCGTCTTTTTTGGCTATGCCTATTGTAAAAGCGTTTACGAGTATATTGTCGTTATAACATTCGTCGAATACGACTTCTCCGCCTACGGTCGGGACGCCCATGCAGTTGCCGTAAAACCCGATTCCTTTAACTACTTCGGACAGATAATAAGGCGTCCTAGGATGGGAAAAACTTCCGAATCTTAAAGAATTTAGATTTGCTACAGGCCTTGCTCCCATAGTAAAGATGTCCCGCATAATGCCGCCTACTCCGGTGGCAGAACCCTGAAAAGGCTCTATAAAAGAAGGATGATTATGGCTTTCCATCTTGAACACAAGCACGTCGCCGTCTCCAAAATCCACTACTCCGGCGTTTTCACCCGGTCCAATAAGAACCTTGCCTCCTTCCGTCGGCAGAGTTTTTAAATAAACTTTGGAGCTTTTATAAGAACAGTGTTCCGACCACATAGCCGAAAATATACCGAGTTCAAAAGCATCCGGTTCATGTCCGAGCAATTCCGAAATCTTATTATATTCTTCGGCAGATAAGCCGAAAAGTTTTTCGGTTTTTTTTGTATCGCTTTTTTCAGAGCTTACTTTATCCATTTTAAATTTTATTATTTTTCTGATTATTATATTTTATTTTTTTAACTCTCTTTTATATATTTAATAATAGATTTAAATATATATCCTCCGTCTTCGCTTCCGAGTATTTTTTCGGAAGACCTTTCGGGGTGGGGCATTAACCCCATAATATTGCCGTTTTCGTTTGAAATGCCCGCAATATTATACATAGAACCGTTGGGGTTTGAAAGTTCGTTTATATCGCCGTTTTCGTCGCAATATTTAAAAATTACGGCATTTTTATCGTTTAAGCCTTTTATTATTTTCTTTTCCGCAAAATAGTTCCCGTCGTGATGGGCAATAGGCATTTTTAGCAAAGAGTCTTTTTTTAAAGCGCATGTAAAAGGCGTTTCCGCATTTAGGGTTTTTAAATAAACGTCTTTACATTCAAATTTTAAAGAATTATTGGTAAGCATAACGCCGCTTAAAAGACCTGCTTCAAGAAGTATCTGGAAGCCGTTGCAGATTCCTAACACTATACCGTCTTTATAGGCATAATCTTTAATATATTCCATTACGGGACTTCTGGCGGCAAGAGCGCCGGATCTTAAATAATCGCCGTAAGAAAATCCGCCTGGAATTACTATAAAATCATAGCCGCCAAGGTCGTTAATTTTGTCTTTATGCCATATAAACGAAGCGCTAAGGTCAAATACATCGTTTAAAACCCTATATACGTCGGCATCGCAGTTCGAGCCCGGAAAAACAGTTATGCCGGCTTTTATTTTTTTATTATTCATAAGTGATATTTAATTTTATTTAATTTCTATAGTAAATTCTTCGATTAAGGGATTCGACAAAACCTTTTCGGAAATCTCTTCCGCCTCTCCCTTTAGAGCGACATGTCCGTCCTTTACTTCTCCGGCAAAATCGATTTCGATATACTTGCCCACCCTTACGTCTTTTACGTTATCGTAACCGGAGGATTTAAGAACCGACAAAACGGCTTTACCCTGAGGGTCCAATACTTCATCTTTCAGCATTATTTTTATAAAAGCTTTTTTATTCATTTTTTCCTCGTTTACCGTTACCGTTACCGTTTTATTCCGCATTGTATCTGTCGAAAATATAGTTAATATATTTAAAGTAATAATTAATGTCGAATAATTCGTCTATTTCTTGAGCGGTAAGATGCTTAGAAACTGATGCATCTTTTTTTAACAGTTCGCTGAAATCCATCTGCGAACGGATGCTTTCGTGGGCAAGACCCTGTACTATTTTATAAGCATCTTCTCTTAACATTCCTTTATCGATAAGAGTCAGCAAAACTTTTTGCGAAAAAATAACGCCTTTAGTCAAATTTATATTCTTTAACATATTATCTTCTTTGACTATTAAATTTTCGATCAAATAAGTCAACTGATGAACTATATAATATACTAAAATCGTGGAATCAGGCGCAATTATTCTCTCGACGGACGAATGGGAAATATCCCTTTCGTGCCAGAGCGGTATATTTTCAAGCGACGCTATAAGATTAGAACGGACTATGCGGGAAAGTCCGCAAATGTTTTCGGATACTATGGGATTTTTTTTGTGCGGCATTGCGGAAGAACCTTTCTGTCCGGGCGCAAAAGGCTCTTCGGCTTCGGCAACTTCCGTCCTCATTAGATGCCTGATTTCTAAGGCTATTTTTTCGCATGATGCGGCAAGGGAAGCAAGCGAATAAAAAGCATCCGCATAAACGTCTCTCTGTATAACCTGATTAGACAAAATATGTTTAAGCCCTAAAATATCGAGAGCCGTCTGTTCTACTTCCGGCGAAATGTTGGCATAATTCCCTACGGCGCCGGACAGTTTGCCGAAAGATACCGATTTTATCGCCGTTTTTATTCTCTCTTCGGCTCTTTTAATTTCTTCATAAAATATTAGGAGCTTAAATCCAAAGGTTACCGGCTCTGCATGTATTCCGTGCGTTCTTCCCATTACCGGCGTATGTTTATATCTTACGGCCTGATTTCTTAAAGATTCTCTTAAAATTTCTATTTTTTTAAGTATTAATTCGAGAGATTCTTTTAGCAGTAAAGAAAAGGATGTATCTCCGACGTCGGAAGAAGTAAGTCCAAGATGAATAAACCTTGAATCTTCGCCGACATATTTTGCGACGTTTGTTAAAAAAGCTATGACGTCGTGCTTTGTAACGTTTTCTATTTCCTGTATCTCATTAAGGTTAAACTTTGCTTTCCGGATTATATTTTCATAAGAAGTATCGGGGATTTTTCCTGTTTTATTGTAAGCCGTACATACGGCAAGTTCAACCTTCAGCCAAGTCCCGTATTTATTTTCAAGCGACCATACTTTGGCTATTTCCGGAAGAGAATATCTTTCTATCAATTTAGACCCCCTTGATTGCTTTTCCTTTATAGTTTATCTTAATTTCGTCCGATCTTTTATTTTTTAGTAGCGATAGCTATTTTATACAATCCATGCTCTATGCTTAATCCCATTACGTTTACTATGCTTGCGGCAGTAGATTTTTTATCCGCTTTTATAATGATAGTTGCGTTCCCCTGAGACTTTTTAACGTCTTTTAAAAATAAAGACAATTCTTTCAGCGACAGTTCTTTATTTTCGTAATATATCTTGCCTGCTTTAGTAATATAAAGCGTTACCGGTTTTTTTGAAGAAGCGAAAGATTTTGCTCCTGATTTCGGCAGATGAATTTTTATGCCGTAATTTGAAGTAAAAGTCGTCGTCAT
>JAJYWW010000012.1 GCA_021791295.1 bacterium
AATATTAATCTCCTAACTTAAAAATTATATCCTATAGTTAAATATAAATAGTTATTGGTCATAGTTCCGCCGCTGTAATAATTATCGGCAGTGAGGTTTTCTCCAGTTTCGGTGCCGCCGCTCGTAACATTTACTCCTGATAAACTTATAGGCGTCTGTCCTATCGAGCCTATATGGAAAGAATCGTGTTCGTAATTCAAGCCGACGTACCACTTTGAAATAAAGTTATAATGGACTCCGATATCAAAAATATTTTCGGTCATATTTGGATTCGGCAAAGAAGCGCCTTGATTAGCAGCTATAAATCCGGGTGCGGCAAAACCCCTTTTAAAATTGTAAGGCATTACGTGAAAAGAAACTTGTCCTGCAAAATTTTTATAAAATCCCTGAACGCCTCCTCCATATCTTAAGCCGAGCCCGTAAAGACCTTGGGCATATTTGTCGTTGGCTGCGCTTGAATTTGTCAAAGCTACCGTTAAGGCATCTTCTGGATTATTAGAAGAAAAGTCGTGTGCATAAAAAAAGTCGGTAAAGCCGCCAAGACCTAAATCTGCGTATGGAACTAAAGTTATTTTATTGTTATCGAGACTTAATGGATAATCCACGCCTAACGGATTCCAATAATATCTGATAAAAAGCTCCTGCATTTTACCTGTTATAGTAGCATCCGTAGTATTAATCGACAAATTTGAACTATCAACATAACTTAGATTAAAATTTGAACTTGAATAGTAATATTTATCCTTTATACTTGGAACAAAAAATAGAATCCACGAAATTGGCGGCGGCAAAAAATCGCCTACTGAAATAACATGGTTAAACGAATGATATCTGAAAGCAAACCCATTGCCGTTGAAACTAGAATTATTCAATCCGTAATTACTGGGAATGCTTACCTTTTGATTGTTTAATGCAGTTATATTTGTTGAAATATTGTCTATTTGGCTTATAGGATTTGAATAGTTCTGGCTGACGAAAGGCGATAAGTCAACATTTACTCCCCACCATTTAAATGGACTGCCAGAATTTACGGAACCGCTTTTACCGTAAGATGCTGAACCGTATAAACCTGTATTAGCGGGCAAATTACCGTTATTGCTGGAACTACCGGTTAAAATACCTGAAGTATTATTATTGCTATTAGATGGAGTAATCCCCGTTATACTTCCGCTTGCATTAGCATTTTTAATTAAAACTCCTAAAGCAATAAATAAAGTTAAAACAAAAACTGACGTTAATTTTAAAAAAACCTTATTGCTGCAGAGATCTTTCTTTTTAGACACCATACCATACCATACCATACATTACCTCATTTTAAAGTTAAAATATAAATAATTTTAATGAATACATTGATATTATCGAAAATTTATTCAGATGTTTTTGCGCCGCATTCATTACAAAATTTGCTATTAGCCTGCAATTTTGCTCCGCATTGATCGCAAAATCTAACATCAACATTCTGTTGCTCTTCAGGAGCATTTTTATGTAAATTTGACTGAACGATGTCAACTCCTTTTTTTGCGGCACCTTTTGCTTTAGACGCAACACCGGCAATAACGTTTTTCAACATCTCACCGTCGTCAGTCTTAAAATCCTTTATTGCTTGCAAATTATCAAAATCAAAATATGGCGCTTCTTTAAATCCCATAGCCGACGCAAAAAAAATCGTAGGTATTTGCAAGCGCATAGAGTTATAATTTCCTGCTATAGAATTATATATCTCTCTTTTGCGCTGAAGTTCATCTTCGATTTGATTTAATTGAAGCATAAGTTGCTGATATGTAGCATTGGCTTTTAAGTCGGGGTATTGCTGAGCAATAGCGTTTACGTTTGCTATGGCATTTGAAGATTCTTTGAATGTTTCCACGAGATTATTCGATACAGATATTTGTACAAGTTTTTCATGGTCACCATATCCTTTAGCAATATCTTGCAATTTGTTTGCCAAATCAGCTCTTTTTTGAATAACCGTTAAAACATTAGAATGGCTTGCTTTCACGCCTTGCCCAGCCTGCTGAAGCTTGTTATATATTAAAACAAATGCTATCGCTATTATAATTATTACAAATATCAAAAACGATATTATTGCAGCCATTAAACTCTCCTTGTAAATAATTTCACTTAATTCAACAATCTAATTAATTTTTTAATTCCTTGCAGTTATATATATAAATATATATTAACTATTTTTATTTTATCTAATCCTGTAAAGACATTAAAAGTTGCATATTATATTGTTTAGCAATATTTACTGCGTCAAAAATATTCCAAATCCAAATAATAAATGGTATAATTAATATAAAAAAGCCTATAATAAAAAACGTAGTAACGAAACCAAGAATAAATAAAAAATAATCTATAATTAAAATTAATATGCCTTTGCCCACAGAACCGCCTATAATCTGACCTAATCCAGGTATTAAAAAAGAACAAACTCCTAAAAGCGCCTCGCTTTTTTTCTGCGTCATGTAAATCATCATTTTGTCATTACTTAATGAGCCCTGCGCCATACTTTTTGCCATTTGTAAATCTTCCATGGTGCCCATAATTACCTCCATTTTCTTTGTTTAATTGTTAATTTTTAAAAAGCATAAGAATGATTAAAACTATAAAATTACTACTGCACCTTTATATAAGCCGCCGGAGATTCTTCTATCGTCGCAGTAGAAGTTACCGTCAAAACATAAGTATATGTTCCTGCCGGAAAATTAGACGGAATTTTTACGGCAAGATTAACGGAATAAATACCGGGTTTATCGACGTTGACGTATGAATTGTTATAAGCGGTAAGACCGTTTCCGTAAACTTCGTATGTCAATTTTACGCTCTGAGAAGACGGGCTTGACGGCGTCGCTGCATAAAATTTAGAATGAATATTTATTGTATTTCCGGGAGAAGCATTAACGCCTTCCGCTATAACGTTTGAAATTATAACGGCAGGCGCATTTTCTGCCGAACTGCCGAGAGGCGAAATGTTCGTTATATCAGCGCTTGCTGAACTTAAGTAAGTTTTAAAGGCGGAAAATCCTCCCGCTTGATTATAGCTGTTTGAATTATTATTTGAATATACATAAGTCGGAGCAGAAGAAGTACTCGACGCCGAAGATTGGGAAGAATTAGATTTATTTTTAGAAGTTTTCTTGTTTTTATTGTTTTTCTTATTCTTCTTATTTTTATTTGAAGATTTGCCGTGATGTTTGTGCTTATTATTATTGCTTTCGGATTTATTTTTGGTTTTAATATGGAGAACTTTGTATATTTTTTTTTCTATTTTTTTAAGCTTGCCGGTTTTAAATAAATAAAAAACAGTACCGCCAATACCTATTAATATAACTGCCAAAACAATAATGGCGATTAATAATCCATTTCCTTTTTTACCGCCGTCTTGATGAGGCATTTTAGGTGCGTTTGGGGTTGCGGATAAATTATTGCCGCTTGGATTTTTGGGACCGCCGCCTTCTTTTGCGCCGTTTTGAATCGAACTTTCGGCTCTGCCTACTATGCTTGTTGCATCGTTTTTAGCTTGAGCAGGCGACGGCGAAGCATTGGCGTTTTTTAAAACGTTAGCGTTAGCCGCGGGAGACTGTCCCGAAGTTTGTTTAGGTTCAAATTTCTGTCCGCATTTAGGACAGAACTTAGCGTTATCGTTTTCTATTTTCGTGCCGCAATTTTTACAAAAAAACATTTTTATTTCCTCTTTGTTTTAAAATGATGCAAAAACGGATTTTATTTTTATATTTTGCTTAATTCCGCCTATAAACCAGTTAAGCTATTTAATTTATTTTACTTCCGCAATTTTCGCAGAATAATGCATCGGAAGGATTTTGCGCTCCGCAGTTGGTGCAAAATTTTAATCCCGCTTCTGTTTTGGCGTCTGTATTAACTCTGCCTGACTGCGGCGTTGTCTGAGTCGTTTGTTCCTGAGAAGGCTGCTGCTCCGGATTAGTATTTGCAAAATCTCCGCCGGAAGTAGTTTCAGAGTTTTTAACTCCTCCTTTCATGCTGGCTGCTTTTTCTTTATATTTATCTACATTTGATTTCAATTTGGAAGCAACGTCGTTAAATTGCGCATCGACGTCGTCGAAATTCATATCGGATGTTACGTCTAAATATATATAGTCCTGTCCTAACATTAAATATACTGCAAGAAGAACTATTAAAAGCATATATATAATACCTACGCCGAACCCGACAAACCCGCCGAACATTGCAAGCGAAGACATGATGCCGCCGCCGCTTAACATTCCAAGCATAGAACCGCCGTAACCGTAACCTTCAAATAAATAAGTCGGTTTTGTAATCAATAGTATAGAAGATGTAAGAGCGAAAGAACCGACAGCCAATAGCGTAAAAATTAAGGCTAAAACGACAAATACCTGCATTAAAAATATGAAGTAACCGAAAAGAAGAGTGGAGTGTTTCTTGTAAATTTTATATGCTTTTACGATTATCTCTTTTAAATTATTGCCGTCGAATACTAAAGGATTAATCATAAAATTGATTAAAAGAATGGCAAAAAACATTACGGCAAAAATTATGGTGAATCCGGGCATACCTATAAAGACTAAAAGTTTGCCTAATCCCGGTATTTTTGCTATAAAAAAATAAACAATAGAAATTATTAATATTATAAAAGGAACTACGGCCAATATTATTTCGGAAACTAAAATGCGGTAAAAGGAAAATATGCCGAATATTATTGCATCTATTACTGGAATAGACGCCTTATTTCTTGCGTATTCCATTAATATTTTTCCGGTAGCCGTATAACCTATCAGGTAAATTATAATATATAATATTATTCCTATAATAGAAATAAATATTCCGACTGAGGAATGACCTCTATACGCCATATCGGCAGATATCGCCATAGAGCCCATCAATATAGCAAATGAAATTATAAAAGTTGCAAGGAGAAGAATTATTGCTTTAATGCGCTGAAAGGCTTCAAACGATTTGATTAAGATACCGAATTTAAAAAAAGATTCCCCGCGTGCGACATCCATAAATCCTCCTAAAGAATTTCAAAGATTTGATTAAATTATAAGCGATATACTTATTTTATATCATAATTTAAATTTATAATAACTATATTTTTTTTAAAAAATTTTGTCAAGAATTTTTTACCAATTTTTGTGTTAAAAAATTATTTTAAGCGCAGATATTTTTTTTTGCAGATTGCGGCGGCTCATGCCGATAATTTGAGCTGTTTTAGTTACGTTGTTTCCGTTTTCTTTTAGTTTGCGAATCAGGTATGCTTTTTCAAAATTTTCTTTTGCCTGCTGGAATAAATCGGCAGACATAATACTTTCGATATTATTTGAGTCTTCATGGCGCAATATATTTTCGCCGGATGAATAGTCGCGGCAAGATTGATTCACGATAACGTTTTCTTGTTCCGCAATAAAATTGCCTTTATTTTCCTGAATCGCAGGATACTTGATTTTTAATTCCGCGGCAACGTCTTCGGCGGTTACTTTATTATATAGATTTAAAATAGAAAACCTTTCTATAATATTTTTAAGTTCCCTGACGTTTCCCGGCCAGCTATAACCTTGCAGTAACTCCAAAGCGGAACGGTCTATCTCTAATCTGCCGGT